>NZ_CAXBIB010000006.1:0-189486 GCF_963975745.1 uncultured Parvibaculum sp.
AAATGTTCAACAGACTCTACTTCCAACTGGATGAAACTTGGGGCTCAGGTCAGACTCAAACGCGTAAAGAGTGCTTAAAAACTCACCTAAATCTTGTCGTCAGTCAATGCTCTCAATCCGCCGATCGGTTGATCGCGGCTTCCTGTGCCAGACGCAGATTGCGGCGCTCGATCAGACCGCGCAGGCGGACCTGGCGTGCCGCTGTCAGCGGATAGGTCCAGGTGAGCCAGAGCGCGGCGAGGAAGAAGACCGAGGGGATCACCGCATAGGAAAAGGCGAGCCACCAGAATTCCTCCGGCCCGTTGACCACGCCGGGCACCGGATTGAATCCGAAAAAGGCGACCACGTTGAGCGAGATGCCGGTGCCGAAAGCGGTGGCGAGCTTGGTGGTCATGCCGGAGATGGCGAAGAAGGTGCCGGCGCGCTTGCCCTTGGAACGCGCGGTATCGACATCGATCACGTCGGCGAGCATGGCCAGCGGCAGGAACTGGAGACCGCCGAAGCAGAGGCCCTTGGCGACGAACATCGCCGTGAAGATCTGCGTCTGGCCCGGCTCGAGGAAGAAGGCGATGGTGGAAAGCGCGGCTGCCGCCGTCATGCAGACGGCGAAGGCCTTGTGCTTGCCCATCCGGCGGCCGAGCCAGAGCCAGCCCGGAATGGCGAGCAGGCCCGCGCCGAAATAATAGAGATAGAGCATGCCGACGCCGGTGACGCCGATATAGTCGCGCATGAAGAAGAGCGAGAGCGCGTTGCGGAAGGCCTCGCCGCCGGTGACGATCAGCACGATGGCCAGCACGCGCACCATCGGGCCGTTGCGCCCGACATGGCGCAACCCTTCGAGCAGCGGCACCTGGCGGGCGACCTTGACATGGGCCGGTTCGGCGACGCGCCAGCAGACCAGCAGCACGGCCAGCGGCGTCAGGACGATGATCGTCCAGCCCATCGCCGTCAGCACCGGCTTCGGCGTTGCCGGCCCGTCGAGGAAGAAGGGCAGGAGCGCCGGGATCAGCGCCGCAACCATCAGCCCGACCAGGACATAGAATTCGCGCGAGGCGGTGATGCGGGAACGCTCGTGATAGTCGGGCGACATTTCCGCGCCCCAGGCGAAATAGGGGATGTAGACCAGCGTCGAGCCGATGAACATGATGCCGAGCCAGGCCAGCAGATAGAGGCTGCCGACCGAGGAAAAGCCGAAAAGATGCGGCATGAAGAGGAAGAGCACGCCGATCATCAGGATCGGCAGGCCGAGCAGCATGAAGGGCTTGCGGCGGCCGATGCGGGTGTGGGTGCGGTCGGAGAAATAGCCGATCAGCGGATCGGTGACGACGTCGGTGAGGCGGGCCAGCATGATCATGGTGCCGACGGCCGCCAGCGAGACGCCGAGCTCGCCGGCATAGAAGGGCGGCAGCCAGACCGCCACCGGATAACCGAACATCGCGATCGGCAGGCCGATCGAACCGTGAAGATAGATCGAGGATCGCGACAGCGGCGCGGTCATGGCCCAATTTCCCCCTCAGGCGGCTTTCCCCTTTTTCCGCGGGGACGCCGCCTTGTCGTCGTTTTCTGTTCCGATGGCCCGCGAGTATAGAGACGGCGCCGCCGCGCCCAAGCGAAATCGGACGCCCGGGCGCGGCGGTGCCGAAACGTCTATTTCAGCGCCTCGAGCATTGCCTGCGTCTCGCCGGCCAGCGCCTTCGCCGCATCGTGATCTTCGGCCGCGATACCGGCCTGCGCCTTTTCGAGGGCTGCCTCGAGCGCGGCCTTCGTCTCCTCGTCCGCGGTGTCGGGGATCGCGCCGTTGCCGAGTGCCTTGCAGGGATTGACCTCCTTCGGCGCGAAGCCTTCGCCATCGGGCCCGACCAGACAATTGACCGTGTGATGGAGATGGGTGCGGACGCCGCCAATGTCGCCGGCGCCGGCGGCGAAGCCCGCATGTTGCGCGGCGGCGGCGATTTCCTTGTCCGGCTGGGCGCCGGCCGCCTGAGCGGGGGCCGCCGCCAGCAGCATCAGCGCCGCCGCGGCGGCCGCGAAACCGGAAGCCTTGCGTGTGTTGCGCATCGTTTCCTCCTGCTTGTCTGCGGAAGCCCCAGCAGAACATTTCACCGGCGCGGCGGGCAACCGGAAATCGCGTTCAGAAGCGGAATGTCAGCTTGTCGATCTCCTCGCGTTCCTCGGCCGTCATTTCCCATGCACCGGCGGCGACATTCTGTTCGACCTGTTCGGGCCTGGTCGCACCGGCGATGACGCTGGCGACATGGGGCTGCGATGCGAGCCAGCCGATGGCGGCGTCGAGCGTCGACTTGCCGCGCGCTTCGGCAAAACCCGTCACCTTTTCGACGATGTCGAAATTGGCGTCGGTCAGGAGGTTCTTGCCCATGGCGGCGGCGACCGTCAGGCGGCCGTCTTCCGGGCCGTTGCCGCCGCGGCGGTACTTGCCGGTCAGCATGCCGCTGGCCAGCGGGAAATAGGGAAGGATGCCGGCGCCGTATTTCTGCGCGGCGGGAACGAGTTCCAGTTCGATCTTGCGGTCGAGCAGATTGTAGTGGTTCTGGGCGCTGATGAAGGGCGCAAGACCCGCATCGCGCGCGAGGTAATGCGCCTCGACCAGCTGCCAGCCGGCGAAATTGGAACAGCCGATGTAGCGCACCTTGCCCGCGCGCACCAGATCGTCGAGCGCCGAGAGCGTTTCCTCGATCGGCGTGCCGGGGTCGGGGAAATGGAGCTGGTAGAGGTCGATATAATCCGTGTTCAGACGTTTCAGGCTCGCCTCGACCGCCTGCAGGATGTAGCGGCGCGACGCCCCCTTCATGTATTCGCCGTCCTCCATCGCCAGGCCGAACTTGGTCGCCAGCACGATGTCCTTGCGCCGCGCGCCCAGGGCATGGCCCAGCATCCGCTCCGAGCCGCCCTTGTTGCCGTAGACATCGGCCGTGTCGAACAGGGTGATGCCGAGGTCGAGCGCCTTGTGGACGACGGTGTCGGTCGCGGCCTGATCGATCTTCATGCCGAAATTGTTGCAGCCGAGGCCGACGACCGAAACTTTCAGGCCCGAATTTCCAAGGGTCTTGAAGCGCATGGCATCCTCCGGCATTTGCGTTCGGGTCACGATAGGGCGTTGCGCGGCGGCGCGACAGGGTGCGCCCTTGGCGCACCGTAACGTTTGCGTGAGACCGCCGAACTGGCTAGACTCCCGGCCTAGGGTGATCACCCTAAAACTTGTCGAGGGCCGGGCGGCCTCCCGAGGCGCGCCGAAAAGAGCCCCTTCCGGGAGGACCGAAATGAAATTCACCTGGTTCAATCTGATGCCGTGGCCCTATCTGCCGGACGATTTCCGGGAGAAGCATCGTTCGGTCTGGGTCGATATCGACTCGCGCCTGTTCGATCCGGCAAAAGCCCATGAGGTCTACAATTCCTACATGGACATGCTCGAATATGCGGGCGGGCTGGGCTTCGACGGCATCGGCGTCAACGAGCATCACCAGAACGGCTACGGCATCATGCCCTCGCCCAACATCATCGCGGCGGGGCTGGCGCGGCGGACCAAGGATGTCGGCCTGGTCGTGCTCGGCAATTCGATCGCGCTCTACAATCCGCCGGTGCGGGTCGCCGAGGAATTCGCGATGCTCGACTGCATTTCGGGCGGGCGCCTCGTCGCCGGTTTCCCGGTCGGCACCTCGATGGATACCAATTACTGCTACGGGCAGATTCCGGCGCTGACGCGCGAGAAATACCAGGAGGCACATGACCTGATCCGCCGCGCCTGGTCCGATCCCGATCCCTTCGCCTTCAACGGGCGCTACAACAAGCTCCGCCACGTCAATATCTGGCCGCGGCCGATCCAGGATCCGCCGCCGATCCATATTCCGGGCGGCGGCTCGGTGGAGACCTATGATTTCTGCATCGACAACACCTATTCCTATTCCTACCTCTCCTTCTCCGGCTATATCCGGGCCAAGGCGCTGATGCAGGGCTATTGGGACCGCGTCGCCCAGCGCAACGCGCCCGACGAGAGCCCCTATCGCGCCGGCTTCGCGCAGACGATCTGCGTCGCCGACACCGACGAAGAGGCCGAACGACTCTACTCGGAGCATGTCAGCTATTTCTACAATCGCTGCCTGCATGTCTATGGCGGCTTTGCCGACGCGCCGGGCTATCGCACCATCAAGACGATCCAGACCGGGGCCTTGTCGCAATATGCGCCGCCGATCGGCGGCTACGGGCATCTCACCTGGAAGGACCTGACCGAACAGGGCCATGTGATCGCCGGCAGCCCGGAAACGGTTCGCCAGCGCATGGAGGAACTGATCAAGGGGCTCAATGTCGGCAACATCTTCTGCCTGCTGCATGTCGGCAACATGCCGATGGACAAGTGCATGCATTCGACGCGGCTCTTCGCCGAAAAGGTGATGCCGCATCTGCGCGACATCTTCCCCGACTACAAGGACGACAACCGCTTCTGGTGCAAGCCGCTGGCGAAACAGGCGGCGCCCGGCAGCCTGCCGGCCGAAAGGGAAGTGGCCGCGATGGTGGGAGGCAAGGACTGATGGAAACGAAAACGATCAAGACCCACCACGTTCCGGTCCGCTGTTTCGAGGGCGGAAAGGGCGAACCGCTGGTGTTCCTGCATGGCGCCGGCGGCGTCACGGCCGAAGACCCGCTGCTGGCGAAGCTGGCCGAAACGCATCACGTGTTCGCGCCGCTGCTGCCGGGCTATGGCGACTCGGAAGAATGCAGCGAACTTCGCGAGATGCTCGACATCACGCTGCACACATGGGACGTCGTCCAGGCGCTGGGGCTGAAGGACCCGATCCTGGTCGGGCATTCGATGGGCGGCATGATTGCCGCCGAGATGGCCGCCATCGCGCCCAACGATGTCAGCCGCCTCGGCCTGATCTGTCCGGCGGGGCTCTGGCTCGACGATCATCCGATCCCCGATATCTTCGCGATGCTGCCTTACGAGCTGCCGGCGGTTCTGTTCCACGATGTCGAGGCCGGCACTGCGCTGATGACGGCGGGCGTCGCGCTCGACGATCCGGAATGGCTGAAGGGTTTTCTGGTTCAGAATGCGCGGCAGATGGGGATGGCGGGCAAGATCCTCTTCCCGATCCCCGATCGCGGGCTTTCGCAACGGCTTTATCGCCTCAAGGCAAAGACGCTGCTGATCTGGGGCGACAGCGACCGGTTGATCCCGCCGGCTTACGCTCATGCCTGGAAGAAGGCGATTGCCGGCGCCGAACTCGTCTCGATCCCCGAAGCGGGGCATCTGGTGACGATGGAAAAGCCGGATCATGTCGCCAGGGCATTGGCGAAGCTCGGCTGACATACGAAATCGGCGTCCAATAACAAGAAACAGACGCGGATAGGAGCGAAGGGCCATTCCCGCAAGGGCGTGGCCCTTCTGCCTTGGCGGCTGGCGCGCCGGCCCCGCTTCGCTCTATCCTGTTCCGAAAACGCCGGGGAGGACGACGATGGAACTCGCGCTCAGGAAAGACGACGAAGCGTTTCGCGATACGGTGCGGAAATTCCTCGAGGAGAAGCTGCCGCGCGAGATCGCCGAAGCGAAATCGGTCGGCGTCTCGGTCGAGAAGCCGTTGCTGAAGAAATGGCATCGCACGCTTTACGAACAGGGCTGGGTGGCGCCGGCCTGGCCGAAGGAACATGGCGGCACCGGCTGGACCGCGACGCAGCGCCACATCTTCAACGAAGAGACGGCGCGGGCCAATGCGCCGCGGCTGATGCCGTTCGGTCTCGGCATGGTGGGGCCGGTCATCTACACGTTCGGCAACGATGCGCAGAAGGCGCGGCATCTGCCCGGCATCCTGACCGGCGACATCTGGCGGTGCCAGGGCTATTCGGAACCGGGTGCCGGCTCCGATCTTGCCGCGCTGAAGACGCGCGCGGTGCGCGACGGCGACGACTACATCGTCAACGGGCAGAAGATCTGGACCTCCTATGCGCATGAGGCCGACTGGATCTTCTGCCTGGTGCGCACCGACGACACGTCGAAGCCGCAGGAGGGCATCTCCTTCCTGCTGATCGACATGAAGACGCCCGGCGTTACCGTGCGCCCGCTCGTCTCGATCGACGAGCTGCATCATCTCAACGAAGTCTTTTTCGAGGATGTGCGTGTACCGATTGCCAATCGCATCGGCGAGGAAAACAAGGGCTGGACCTATGCCAAGTTCCTGCTGACACATGAACGGACCGGCATTGCCGGCGTGCCGGAATCGAAGAAGGCGGTCGAGCGGCTGCACCGGATTTCGGAAGCGACGCAGGGCAGCGACGGACGACGGCTGGCCGACGATCCCGCGTTCCGCCGCAAGCTGGCCGAAATCGAGATCGATCTGGCCGGGCTCGAGATCACCAATGCGCGGATTCTGGCCGATGCGGCAGCCGGCCGCCAGGTCGGCGAACGCTCCTCGATCCTGAAGATCGCCGGCACCGACATCCAGCAGGCGCTGCAGACACTGGCGGTCGAGGCCATCGGTTATTACACGCTGCCCTCGCAGCGCGAGCGCCTCGAAGGGCGGCCCAACGCGCCGCTTGTCGGGCCCGATCATGCCGAGACCGTCTTTGCCAATTACGGTTTCGGTCGCGCCGCCACGATCTATGGCGGCTCGAACGAAATCCAGCGCAACGTGCTGGCGAAGGCCGTGCTGGGGCTCTAGCCCTCGCCCATCTTCTGGTCCGCTCGGCGCTCGGCCAGCATCTTCCTGACGATGGGGCCGAGCGTTGCGGGATCGAAGCGGGCATCCTGTTCGACCGCGGGCCCGCGATGCCAGCCTTCATAGACGCAGAGGCGGCCGCGCATCGATTCAAACACCTGGCCCGTCACCTCGCGTGCTTCGGCCGAGCCCAGCCAGACGACGATGGGGGCGACGTTCGAGGGGTCGCGCGGGTTCCATTTGCCGGGCTTCAGCTCTTCCGGCGGCCCGAGGTCTTCGGTCAGCCGCGTCAGCGCGCCGGGCGAGATCGCGTTGACCGTGATGCCGTAGCGGATCAGTTCCTTGGCCGCGATCAGCGACAGGGAGGCAATGCCGGCTTTCGCCGCGCCATAGTTGGTCTGCCCCGGATTGCAGAAAAGCCCCGACACCGATGTCGTGTTGATGATGCGCGCATCGTTCTGCTCGCCGGCCTTGGCGCGCTCGCGCCAATAACCGACCGCATGGCGCATCGGGCAGAAGGTGCCACGCAGATGCACCTTGATGACCGCGTCCCACTCGTCGATCGTCATGTTGAAGATCATGCGGTCGCGCAGGATGCCGGCATTGTTGACCAGCACGTCGAGCGTGCCGTAAGTCGAGATCGCCTGGTCGATCATGCGTCTGGCGCCGTCCCAGTCGGAGACGTCGTCGCCATTGGCCACCGCCTCGCCGCCCATCGCCTTTATTTCGTCGGCGACATCCTGCGCCGGTCCGGCCGAGCGGCCTTCGCCGTCGCGCGCACCGCCGAGATCGTTGACCACCACCTTGGCGCCCTGCCGCGCATATTCGAGGCAGTATTCTCGACCCAGCCCGCGCGCGCCGCCGGTGACGATCACCACGCGGCCTTCGCAAATGCCCGCCATGTTCTTCTCCCCTTTTTCGTTTTCAGATTTTCCTGTCGCCCTGCCAGTAGCGGTCGCGGATCGTGCGCCGGAGCACCTTTCCGCTCGGCATGCGCGGCAGTTCCTGCATGAAGTCGACCGAGCGCGGGCGCTGGTAGCCGGGCAGGTTCGCCGCCGCGAAGTCGAGCAGTTCGCGCGCCATCGCGTCGTCGGGGCGATAACCTTCGTTCAGTTCGACGACCAGCTTCACCTCCTCGCCCCATTCCTCATTGGGCACACCGACGGCGGCCGCATCCGCCACCGCCGGATGTTTCAAGATCTCCTGGTCGATTTCGGCCGGATAGATGTTGACGCCGCCCGAGATGATGACTTCGGCGCTGCGGCCGGTGAGGAAGAGAAAGCCGTCCGCATCGATGAAGCCCATGTCGCCCATGGTGTAGAAATCGCCGCGATAGGCGCCTTCGGTCTTTTCGGGCGCCTTGAAATATTCGAAGCGGCCGCTGTCGGGCGCCTTGAAATAGATCGTGCCGACCTCGTTCGGCTTGACCGGCTTGCCATCCTCGTCATGCACCTCGACGACGACGCCGGGCAGCGGCTTGCCGACCGTGCCCTTCTTCTGCGGCCATTCATGGCTATCGACGAAGATGCCGCCGCCTTCGGTTGCCGCGTAATACTCGAAGACCACCGGCCCGAACCAGGCGATGGCGCCTTCCTTGACATGTGCGGGGCACGGGGCGGCACCGTGCAGGATCCAGCGCAGGGACGAGGTGTCGTATTTCGCTTTCGTGGTTTCCGGCAGTTGCAGCATCCGGTGCAGCATGGTCGGCACCACATGCGTGTGCGTGATGCGGTATTCGGCAACCAGACGCAGCGTTTCTTCCGCGTCCCATTTGTCCATCAGCACGCAACCGACGCCGGCATTGAGCGGGAAACTCATATTGAGCGCCAGCGGTGCTGCGTGATAGAGCGGGCCGGTGACCAGCGCCAGATCGCCGGCGCGGAAGGCCGCCGTCTCGGTCAGCTTGAGGAGCAGCGGCGAGACGGGTGCGGCCTGCTTGCGATAGACGCCCTTGGGATGGCCGGTCGTGCCCGAGGTGTACATCATCTGCGTGCCGAGCACGGGATCGGCAATGTCGCCGCCCTCTTCGGCTTCGACCGCGACGTCATAGGCGGTAAAGCCCGGCAGGGTGCCGCCGACCGCGAGTTTCGCGACCACGCCCTTCGCCTTGCCCGCCGCTTCGGCGGCCGAGGCCGGAAAGCGCGCATCGGCGATGAAGGCCTTCGCCTCGCAATTGTCGACGATATAGGCGACTTCCGTGCCCTTGAGGTGCCAGTTGACCGGCGTCAGGCGGAAACCGCCGCGCTGGCAGGCGACCACCGTTTCGACGAATTCCGGCCGGTTGGAACAGAGCAGCGCCACCGCGTCGCCGGCCTTCAGGCCCGCCCGCCGGAGCGCGCGCACCAGCCGATTGGCGCGCGCGTTGAGCTCGCCATAACTGCGATTGCCGGCCTCCGACACAATCGCCGGCCGGTCCGGGGCCTGCGCCGCATGCCAGGCCACCACCATGCCGGCCGCCGCGGCCTCTTCGCGGCTCCAGGCGCGGGCCGATTCCATCACCGCCATGATTTCTCCTCCCTGACGGCGTCTTTGCGCCGTGATTTTTGTTTTGTCTGCTGTTTCTGTTATTGGACAGGCGCGGGCTCCCCGGCGTCAAGCCACTTCGCGGAGTTCGCATCCGCATTTTCCCGAAGGTAATGACCGATGATCCTGCCTGTTGCCGTTCGATCCCTGCTGGCCGCGACGGCGATCGGGCTCCTCGCCCTGCCCGTCCATGCGGCGCCCGAGGCGGTCGACAAGGCTTTCGTCACCTTCCAGGTCGAGAACGACCTCTTTGCCGGGTTCGCCAACAGTGACCGTCACTACACCAATGGCGTGCAGGCGGCGTGGCTGTCGCGGCCGCTTGACGGATTGCCGCAATGGCTTGCCGATCTCTCCTCGCCACCGATCTATTCGCTGGTCTTTCCGACGCCGTCCTTCACCCGCGCCGACCACCGCTTCGGCATCGCGCTCGGCCATGCGATCTTCACACCCGACAATACGGCGGCGACGGCCTATCTTCCCAATGAGCGGCCCTATGCGGCCTGGGCCCATGTCACCTTCTCGCTGCAGAGCCACCGTGCCAGCGAAAGCGGCGAAGCCTGGCAGGACAACTGGAAGCTCGATCTCGGCGTGGTCGGCCCTGCGGCACAGGGCGAATGGGCGCAGAACGAGTGGCACAAGATCATCGGCGTCGACAAGGCCAATGGCTGGCGCAACCAGATCCGCGACGAGGTCGGCGTCAATCTCAGTTTCGAACGCGCATGGCGCAGCCCGACCTTCGCGACCGAGCGGCTGTTCGGACTGGAGACCGATCTCATTCCCTATACCATCGTCTCGCTCGGCAATGTGCAGACCTATGCGGGCCTTGGCGGCACCTTCCGCATCGGCCCGAAACTGCCCGACGATTTCGGGCCGACCCGCATCTATCCGGGCGTCGGCGGTTCGGAATGGTTCCGCCCGGCGGGGCCCGGCTGCAACTGCTATCTCTTCGCCGGCCTCGAGGGCCGCGGCATCGCACGCGACATCTTTCTCGACGGCAACACGTTCCGCGACAGCGTCAGCATCGACAAGGAACATTTCGTCTATGACGCCAAGCTCGGCGCCGTTGCCGTTGTCGGCCCGGCGCGGGTCAGCTTCACCCATGTCTTTCGCAGCCGCGAATACAAGGGCCAACCCAAACCCGATCAGTTCGGTTCGATCACGGTGACGTTTGCCTATTGAGGGCGCCCGTTGAGGGCGGCTTGTCTTCCGCCGCCCGCGCCGCATGATGGGTGCATTCGAATCGCCTGCCTCGGGGGAGCGCCATGGACCTGCCGCTGATTGCCGCCGACAACATGTTCGGCCTCATCTTCGCCTTTCTGGGGCTTGCCGCTTTCGGCTTCTGGTCGGAACGCACCAGGCTCGGGCAATGGGTCTCGGGCGTCATCCTGACGATCCTTGCCGGCATGCTGCTGGCCAATCTGCGCATTGTGCCGTTTGCCTCGCCATTTCACGACATGGTCTGGGCCTATGTCGTGCCGCTCGCCATTCCGCTGCTGCTCTTCAAGGCTGATCTGAAAAAGATCCTGCCCGAAAGCGGCAAGATGCTTCTGGCTTTCGTCATCGCGGTCATCGGTACGGTGGCGGGCGTGCTTGCCGGCTTTGCGCTGATCGACATGGGGCCGTCGGGCCATCTGGTCGCCGGCGCGCTGGGCGCCAGCTGGATCGGCGGTTCGATGAATTTCGCCGCCGTCTCGACCGCCAACGGCCTCATCGCCGACGGCACGCTGACGGCGGCGACGGCGGCCGCCGACAATGTGATGGCCGCTTTCTTCATCGCCTTCCTGCTGATGCTGCCGGGCATCGCTTGGCTGGCGCGGCTGATCCCCTCGAAGATCATCGAGGCGGAGATGCACGCGCATGAGCATCCGGAAGAGGAGAAAAAGCCCGTGCTCGACATGGGCGCGCTGGCGCTGCAGCTTTTCCTCGCCGCCGCCTGCTGCTTTGTCGGCTTCGAGACCGCAGCGCTGCTCGGCATTCCGAAATACGGCGTGCTCTTCGTCACGGTCAATGCGCTGCTGATCGCCAACATCTTTCCCAAACAGATGCACCGGCTCGAAGGCGGCTTCACGCTCGGCATGTTCTTCATGTATCTCTTCTTCGGCGTCATCGGTGCGGCCGCCGACATCGTGCTGATGGTCGAGACGGCGATGCCGATCTTCCTCTTTGTCTTCATCATGGCCGCCGTTCACATTGTCATCGTGCTGGCGGGCGCGAAGCTCTTCCGCATCGACCTCGCCGAAGCGCTGGTCATTTCCAACACCGTCGCGGTCGGCCCTGCGACCGCCGCCGCGATGGCCGCCGGCAAGCGCTGGCACGGACTGGTGACACCCGGCGTCATGTTCGGCGTGCTCGGCTATGCAGTCGCCAATTTCATCGGCGTCGCGCTGACGGGGTGGCTGGGGTAGGCAATCGCGAAGTTCCTTTCTTCCCACCCGCCCCTGGGGGCGGGTCAGAAAATTCGAGCGCAGCGAAGAATTTTGTGGGGCGGGGGAAAGCGTCACCTGACGCCCGAAACCGCAAGCGAATGAACCCGCCGTATCCGCCCCTCCCCCTCCCCGAAATTCACGCCGCTGACGCGACCTGAATTTCGACCCGCCCCCAGGGGCGGGTGGTCGCTCAAACAGCCGCTAAAGAACACCGCAAACCTTGCGTAATTTGCCCGCGCTTGCCGATCCCGATAGAACAGCGGCAACGCCATTCCATCGAGGAGAAGCCCCATGTCCGAGCCCGTCATCCTGGTCGAGAAGTCCGGCAGCATCGCCACCGTCACGCTGAACCGGCCGACCGCCATGAACGCGCTGTCGCGCGATCTGCGCCGCGCCATTGCCGAGACCTTCGAGGACCTCGAGGCCGACGAGAACATCCGCGTCGCGATCCTGACCGGCGCCGGCAAGGCTTTCTGCGCCGGGCTCGATCTCAAGGAACTGGGCGGCGACGCCAGCGCGGTGGGCGGAAGCTCCGATAGTTCGGGGGGCGGCGTCAATTCGACCATCAGCGACAAGGACCCCGTCACCTCGATCGGGCGCTTTTCGGGCCCGGTCATCGGCGCGATCAACGGCGTCGCCATCACCGGCGGCTTCGAGCTTGCGATCGCCTGCGACGTGCTGATCTGTTCGGAAAATGCGCGCTTCGCCGACACCCATGCGCGCGTCGGCATCCTGCCGGGCTGGGGTCTCAGCCAGAAGCTCTCCCGCGCCATCGGCATCTACCGCGCCAAGGAATTGTCGCTGACCGGCAATTTCCTCAGCGCGCAACAGGCCAACGAATGGGGCCTCGTCAACCGCGTGGTGCCGGCGGAAGAACTGCTGCCGACTGCGCGCAAACTCGCCGAGGACATGCTCTCGGTCGTGCCGCAATGCCTGCCGGCCTACAAGAAACTGATCGACGACGGCTTTGCGCAGGATTTCGGCACCGCGCTCAAGACCGAACGGCAATTCTCCAACGCCGCCAACAAATCCGTCGCGCCGGAAGAAATCGCCGCGCGGCGCGAAGGCATCCAGAGCCGCGGGAAGCAGCAGTCGGGAAGTTAGGCGCCGTAGAAATCGAAGAAAAGGCCGACCGGCGCCTCGGCCCGCATTGCGGGCAAGGGAAAGACGTCTTCGGCGCTTTTCGGATCGAGCGACGGCAGATTGCGCAGGAAGATGTCGCGCAAATCCGGCTTCACGCCGCCTTGCCGGTCGAGGAACTGCCCCCAGCTGGACGTACCGTCGAAACGCATCAACCCGTGCGCCGGCGCGCATGACTTCACGTAGTCAGGCGGAAAGAGCCGCCGATAGGCCTCAACGCGATAGAGCCATGAGCCGCCGCGCACGCGCGATGCTTCGGGATGCACCGCGCGGATATGCGCGAACATGTCGTGCAACTCGCGCTGCCGCTCCGCCATCCGCGCCCGGGAAAGCGGGCCGATGCCGCCTTCCTCCCGATTGCCGAAATGAATGCGCACTGCGCCCCGCTCGTCCTGCAGCTCGAAACTGAAACAGCCGAACCGCAGTTCCTTCTCCGGCTTCTTTTCGTCCGGACACTGGGCGAAAAAGGTACAGGTCGCGTCGAGCCGCGCCTCATGCGTTTCGGCTTCCTCCAGAAGCGCCAGATAGCCTGCCCATTCCGGCGCATAGACACCGTTGTGAATGCGCCCGAAACCAAACCGCCGATGGAGATTGGTATTTCGCGTCACCGACGCCGCAAGTGCCTCGCCGCCGGAAGCCGCCATCGCTTCGGCAAAGCGCAGTTGGAGGTCGAAATAGGGCCGGAGGCGCAGGGCCATTTTAGCGCGACTGACCGGCTTCGACGACGTTCCGTTGGTCACGTGCCCGGTCCTCCGGACGAATCGTTTGAATGAAGGTGGAGTTTACACCACACGCTTCCGAGCCCTCACATCCCCACAAACTCAAGCAACGCGCTGTACTCACCCGCATCCGCTGCCCTCAGCGCCGCAATGTAGGCGTCGCGCCGGCCATTTGTATGCAGAAGATCGTGCCCCGCCGCCCAGTCGACGGGTGGATGATCGAAATACTCTTCGAGATAGAGATCGGTGGCAATGCGCGCGTGGCGGCCATTGCCGTTGGCGAAGAGGTGAATGGCGACCAGCCGGTGATGGAAGCGCGCGGCGGCTTCGAGCGGCGCATAGGTGCCGTTCGTCGCCCAGTACCGTGCATCGTCGAGGAGCTTGCGCAGTTCGACCGCGATATGAAGCGGGTCGATGCCGATATTCTTTTCGGTTTGTCGAAACGCGCCCGCCCATCGCCACACATCGCCGAACATCCGGCGGTGCAGCTCGCGCATGAAGCGCTCGCTCAGCACATCGCCCTTGCGGCGGCGGGCAAGCCACAGCAACCCGTTCTGGACATTTGCCTGCTCAAGCTCGTTGAGTTCGCCGCGCGTCGTGACGTGGCGAAAGCGCAGGCCCTCGCGCTCGTCGGGATCGAGCGGCGTCGCGCCGTCGGGTTCTGACGCGGCGCCGCTCATTTCTCCGACCAGAAACCGGGCGGCGGGTCTTCCATCAGTTCGCGCACGAGGCGCTCGACTTCCGCCTTGTTCTTCTCCGCCGGCAGCGCCTGGCGTTCCAGCGCCATGTGGGTGCTGGCGCGCGCGACCAGCGCTTCCGCTTTCCGGCGCGCCTGCGCGGCGACGACATCCTCGATGCGGCCTTCCGCCGGCACGATCGCATAGACGAAGCGGCAGCCCATGGCTTCGGCCATCGCCTGCATCGTCTTCAGGCTGACGCCGCCTTCGCGCTCGGCCTGTTCGGCCTGCGAGACGCGTGCCCGCGTGACGCCGAGGCGGCGCGCGAGGTCCGCGCCCGACATGCCGAGCGCCTTGCGCATGGTCGCGATCCAGCCCTCGTTCGGCAGGCTGACCTGCCGCCCGAAAGGCGCCGCGCCGTCGGCAAGGGCGCGATATTGCTTTGTCGCAAGGTTTTTCATCGGATTATCGTTAACTTCTTTATTGACTATATGATTAAAACGTCAACTTTTTCATATACGTCCATGATCTTTATGTCAATATATTCATTTACGTCTGTGCGGGGGTGCCGCCCCGCCCGCCGCTATGTCGGCGCGGGCCCGTTTCCGCTATCCTCCCTCCAAACGCCATTCAGAGCACTTCCGGAAGGGAACCCCTATGAGCCAGCACGACATCGTCATCCGCGGCGGCACCGTTTACGACGGCACCGGCGGCGCCCCCTTCGCGGCCGATGTCGCCATCGACGACGGCGTCATCACCGCGGTCGGCAAGGTTGCGGGTTCGGGCGCGGAAGAGATCGACGCGCGCGCGCAGATCGTCACGCCGGGCTTCATCGACGTCCACACCCATTACGACGGCCAGGTCACCTGGGATCCCTTCCTGCAGCCCTCCACCTTCCACGGCGTCACCACCGCCGTGATGGGCAATTGCGGCGTCGGCTTCGCGCCCTGCAAGCCGGAGCAACGCGAATGGCTGCTCGGGTTGATGGAAGGTGTGGAAGATATTCCGGGTACGGCGCTTGCCGAAGGCATCAAGTGGAACTGGGAAAGCTTCGCCGAATATATGGACGCGGTCGCGGCCTCGCCGCTGGCGCTCGATGTCGGCCTGCAAATTCCGCATGCGGCCGTGCGCGCCTATGTGATGGGCGAGCGGGCGCCGGCGCTCGAACCCGCGACCGAAGCCGAAACGGAAGAGATGGCGCGCCTTGTCGTCGAGGCGCTCGAAGCCGGTGCGCTCGGCTTTTCCACCTCGCGTACGGTGAAGCACAAGGACGTCAAGGGCGGCTCGACGCCGACGCTCAAGGCCGAAGCAATGGAGCTTCACGGCATCGCGCGCGCGATGGGCAAGGCCGGCAAGGGCGTCTTGCAGCTGATCGCCGACTTCAAGGACACGGATGCCGAATTCGCGATGCTGCGCGGCATGGTCGAGCTTTCGGGGCGGCCGATGTCGATCACCATCGAACAGGACGACCGCTGGCCGGATGTCTGGGCGCGCGTGCTCGACAATATCGCGGCGGCGAACGCCGACGGTCTGCCGATCAAGGGCCAGGTGCCGCCGCGCGCCACCGGCCTGCTGCTCGGCCTCACCGCCTCGCTCAATCCCTTCATCATGCACCAGACCTTCCGGCAGATCTGGGGCGCGCCGCTCGAACAACAGTTGAAGGCGCTCAACGATCCCGAATTCCGCGCCAGGCTTCTCGCCGAGGAGCCGGAATATCCGGCTGGCGAAATCGTCGAAATGCTCTGCGTCGGCTATCACAAGATGTTCGCGCTGGGCGAGCGCCCGGATTACGAGCCGGCGCCGGAGACGAGCGCCAGGGCCGTTGCCGAACGCACCGGCAAGCATCCGCGCGAGGTCGTGCTCGACTGGATGCTGGAGCGCGACGGCAAGGCGCTGCTCTATTTCCCGCTGATGAACTACCACTGCGGCAGCCTCGCCGATGTCGAGAAGATGCTGACGCATCCGAATACCGCCTTCGGGCTTTCGGATGGCGGCGCGCATTGCGGCATCATCTGCGATGTCAGCTTCCCGACGACGCTCTTGACCCATTGGGGCCGCGACCGCACGCGCGGCCGCAAGCTGCCGCTCGAATGGCTGGTGCACGGGCTCACGGGGCGCAACGCCGATCTCGTGGGGCTCCACGACCGCGGCATTCTGGCGCCCGGCATGAAGGCCGATGTCAACGTCATCGATTTCGATCGCCTGACGCTCCATTCGCCGCATATCGTCAACGACCTGCCGGCCGGCGGCAAACGCCTGATCCAGAAGACCGACGGCTATACCGCCAGCATCGTGTCGGGCGCCGTCGCCTTCCGCAATGGCGAGCCGACCGGCGTTCTGGGCGGCCGGCTCATCCGCGGCGCGCAGGCGCGACCCTCGGGCGCGCGCATCGCCGCCGATTGAGACCGGCGGACAAGGGAAAACGGCCGTCGCCGGCCTCCGACAGGGGGCCGGCGCGACTCCGGCTGGAATTGCGGCCGAATTTATCCCCACCCCCCTGCGGCTGACATAATTTCGTCACGGAGCCGGTCGAAGAGAGGGCCGGCGAGTGCCCCTTCGGGGGCGCATGACGCTCCTGTGCCGCCGTTTTCCTGGAATTTCCGATGGCCGATTCCGATTTGCCGCCGCCCGCCCCCGAAGCCACGCCCGCGCCCGTCGATCCGCGCGCCTGGCATCAATCGGCCTTTGTGCGCCAGGCGGCCTTCTTCTTCATCGTGCTGCCGCTGGTGATCGCCGGCAATCTGGCGGTCTGGGCCGCCTTCAACCAGCCGCACGAGGCCGAGGCCTGGACCGGCGAGATCGTCGGCTTTTCCTACAGCCCCTATCGCCAGGATCAGGATCCGACCCGGAACCGCCACCCTTCCGCCGCGCAGATGGAAGAGGACCTCAAGCTGCTGGCCGGCACGGTGCAGGCCATCCGCACCTACAGCATGGTCTTCGGGCAGCAGCAGATTCCCGAACTCGCCGCGAAATATGATCTCTCCGTCGCCGCCGGCGCATGGATCGGCACCAATATCGAGCGTAACGAGGTCGAACTCGAACGGCTCATCCAGGCCGCGCCGCGGCGCAATGTGGTGCGCGTGATGGTCGGCAACGAGGCGCTGCTGCGCCGCGACGTGACCGTCGACGAGCTGATCGCCTATATCCGGCGCGCCAAGGCGAAGATCTGGAAACCGGTCTCGACGGCCGAACCGCCGCATATCTGGCTCAACCATCCCGAACTGGTGAAGGAAGTCGACTACATCGCCGTCCAGATTCTTCCCTATTGGGAAGGCATTCCGATCGACATCGCGGTCGATGCGGTGTTCGACCGCATCGCCGAGCTGAAGAGGGCCTATCCGGGCAAGCCGATCGTCGTGTCCGAAGTCGGCTGGCCGAGCCGCGGCAAGGTCATTCCGCGCCGCCCCTATGCGGGCCTCGCCGAAGCCGAGCTCAGCACCGAGGCGGTGCCGTCGCTGGTCAACCAGGCGACCTTCCTGCGCGAATTCCTCAACCGCGCCAAGCAGGAAGACATCACCTATTACGTCATCGAGGCCTTCGACCAGCCGTGGAAGGCCTCGGAAGAGGGTGCCGCCGGCGCCTTCTGGGGCATATACAATGCCGACCGGCAACCGAAATTCCCGATGGCCGGGAGCATCACCGAAGCGCCGGAATGGCGCTTCTGGGCGTCGCTTGCGGCCGGCCTCGCGCTCTTGCCGGCCATGCTCTTCATCCTGCGCCAGCGTCATGTCCGGCCGGCCGGCGTCGTCTTCTTCGCCGTGCTGACACAGGTTGCGGGCTCGGCCATTGCCTGGGCCGGGTTGTCGGTGACGGGTCTCTATTTCACCTGGGTCGGGGTCACGGTCTGGAGCTTTCTCTTTTTCGCGCAAGGGCTGCTGCTGATCGTGCTGCTGACCGAGGCGATCGAGTTCGTCGAGGTCATCTGGACGCGGCAAGGCGCGCGGCATTTCAAACCGTTTGACGAAAAGGCCGTCATCCCGTCCGCGAAGGTCTCGATCCATGTGCCGATCCACAACGAGCCGCCCGAGATGGTCAAGGAGACGCTGAGGGCGCTCTCGCTGCTCGACTATCCGGACTATGAAGTGCTGGTGCTCGACAACAACACGACCGACCCCGACGTCTGGCAGCCGGTGCGCGACTATTGCGCGGTGCTCGGCCCGCGCTTCCGCTTCTTCCATCTCGAGAACTGGCCGGGCTTCAAGGCCGGCGCGCTCAATTTCGGCATGACGAAGACGGCGGCCGATGCCGAGATCGTCGCGGTCATCGACAGCGACTACCAGATCGAGCCGAACTGGCTGAAGACAATGGTTCCCTATTTCGACAAACCCGATGTCGGTTTCGTGCAGGCGCCGCAGGACTATCGCGACAGGCACGAAAGCGCCTTCAAGAACATGGCCTATTGGGAATATGCCGGCTTCTTCCATATCGGCATGGTCCAGCGCAACAATTTCAACGCCATCATCCAGCACGGCACGATGACGCTGGTGCGCAAGTCGGCGCTCGAAAAGGTCGGCGGCTGGGCCGAGTGGTGCATCTGCGAGGATGCCGAGCTCGGCATCAAGCTCTATCGCGCCGGCTATGACAGCGTTTACGTCAACCATTCCTTCGGCCGGGGGCTCACGCCCGACACGCTGGCCGGCTATATCACGCAGCGGTTCCGCTGGGCCTATGGCGCGGTGCAGATCGTCAAGCATCACTGGGATGCGCTGGCCCCGTGGGCCGGCAAGAAGAACGGGTTGTCGGGCGCGCAGCGCTATTATTTCCTGGCCGGCTGGCTGCCCTGGTTCGCCGACGGGCTGGCACTGCTCTTCACGACGGCCAGCATCGTGCTGTCGGTCTGGGCGCTCTATCAGCCGCATCTCGTCTATCTGCCGGTCGCGGCGTTTCTCATTCCGACCATCGGCAGCTTTGCCTTCAAGGTCATCCGTTCGCTGTGGCTCTATGCCGTGCGCATTCGCGACTGTTCCTTCCTCGAAAGCCTCGGCGCCGGCATCGCCGCGCTCGGCCTCACCCATACCGTTGCCAAGGCGATGCTCAACGGCATGATCACCACCAGCAAGCCCTTCATCCGCACGCCGAAATGCGAGGACAAGCCGCCGCTGGCCGCCGCCTTCATCCAGGTGCGCGAGGAGGCGCTGATGCTGGCGGTGCTCTGGGGACTGACGATCGCGTTCCTGCTGAGTCCGCATTTCGCCGACAGCCATTCCAGGCTCTGGGTCGCGGTGCTGCTGGTGCAATCGGTGCCCTATGCCTCGGCGGTGCTGCTGTCGCTGATCAATGTGATGCCGTCGCTGCGCCGCAAGGACAAGGCCGCGCCGGCGGGACAACTTTCGCCGGCCAAATAGAGGTCAGCGCCTGAAAATGGCTTAAATCCGCCATTTTTCGGCTCACTCGGCGCTTGATATTGATGCGATTTCGTATTATATAGTGCGATATTGCATCAATGGAGATCGCCATGACCCTGACCCGCCGCAAGACCCTCGCCCTGATCGGAGGCGGCGTCGTGCTCGCTGCCGCTGCTGCCGGCGGCGGTTTTTTTTCGACACGCACGCCGGTGCGCGCGCTGGCGCCGTGGCAGATGGCCGGGCGCTATGCGGATGCGCGGCTGCGCGCGCTGTCCTGGGCGCTGCTGGCGCCCAATCCGCATAACCGCCAGCCCTGGGTCGCCGAACTGGCGGGCGCGGATCAGGTGATCATCCATCGCGACCGGACACGCAACCTGCCGGCGACCGATCCCTTCGACCGGCAGCTGACGATCGGCATGGGCTGCTTTCTCGAACTGATGACGATGGCAGCGGCCGAGGAAGGGCTTGCGGTGACGCTGACGCTGTTTCCGGAAGGCGAAGACGGGCCGGTGGCGCAGGCGCGCTTCGCCGATGGCGGCGCGCCCGATCCGCTGTTTGCCCATGCGCTGCAGCGGCGCTCCTGCAAGGAACCCTATGCCGAGCGGCCGGTGCCGGATGCGGCGGCGGCCGCGCTGTCGGCGCATGCACGGATCCTGCGCGATCCCGAACTGGTGGCCGCATTGCGCGCGCTGACCTGGGCGGCCTTCGAGGTCGAGTACCGCACGCCGGCCACGCTGCAGGAAAGCATCGATCTGATGCGCTTCGGCCGGGCCGAGATCGAGGCCAATCCCGACGGCATCGAACTCGGCGGGCCGTTTCTCGAGGCGCTGATGCTGGCCGGCGTGATCAACCGCGCGGCGCAGGCCGATCCCGACAGCATGGCCTTCAAGACCGGTCTCGACATCTACAGCAGGATGCTGGCGGCGACGCCCGCCTATGCGGTCATTGCGACGGCGGGCAATTCGCGCGAGGATCAGATCGAGGCGGGCCGGCAATGGCTGCGGCTCAACCTTGCCGCCACGCAGCTCGGCCTGGCGGTCCAGCCGGTCAGCCAGGCGCTGCAGGAGTTTCCCGAGATGGCCGAACACTACGCTGCCGCGCATGCGCTGCTGGCGCGCGACGGCGAAACGCTTCAGATGCTCGGCCGTCTCGGCTATGGTCCGGCCACCGGACCCTCGCCGCGCTGGCCGCTGGAGACACGCCTGATCGATGCCTGACACCAATATCGCGCGCTATTTCCAGCTCTTCAACGAGATCGGCATTATCGATCAGCTGGCGCGCGCGATGTTCGAGGCGCGGCTGCCCGAGGGGATTCTGGTTTCGCATTTTTCGATCCTCAATCATCTGGTGCGGGTGCGCGACGGACAGACGCCGCTGGCGCTGGCGCGCGCCTTCCAGACGCCGAAGACGACGATCACGCATACGGTTTCGGTGCTGGTGCGGCACGGCTTTGTCGAATTGCGGCCCAATCCGAAGGACGGGCGCAGCAAATGCGTCTTCATCAGCGAGGAAGGACGCGCCTTTCGCGATCAGGCGATCGCGGCACTGGCACCCGATCTCGACGAGATCGCCGCGATCTTTCCGCCCAAAAAGATCGAACCGCTGATCGAGGGACTGGAGGCCTTGCGGGTGTGGATGGACGTGCGGCGCGACAGCGATTGACGCAGTTTACCCCCCCTCTGTCACGGAACTGTCACGACACTGTCACAAACCGGCTCGGGCACGCCTCCGGGGCGGGGATAACCGGACCGCGGGACCGGGGATAACCCGATCCCGGACCGGGGATAAATCTGCCGGCCCGGCCGCCGCGCCTGAACTTATCCCCGCCTCGGGCCGGCCCCGGAAAAACGGGTCCGCCGCTGCCGCTGCGAAAAAACTTGTCCCCGGGGGCGGCGGCGCGGCGCCGGCCGGCTCACATCGGGCCGCCGCCATCGATGTTGAGCTTCTGGCCATTGGCGTAAGGGTTGGCGTCGGAGACCAGATAGACGACCGCGGCCGCGACCTCTTCGGGACTGCAGACATGACCGAAGGGCATGTTGGCGTCGAGGTCGTGGATGTCCATGCCCTTCTTGCCGGCGCGGGCGGCGGCGAGACGCGAGCCCATGTCGGTGTCGGTCAGGCCCGGCGCGACGATATTGGTCCGTATGCCGAATTTCCGCTCCTCTTTCGCCAGCGTCAGCGCCAGCGCCTCGGCGGCCGCCTTGCCCATGTTGTAGGGACCGCCCTGGGCCGAGTGGGAGAGCGTTGCGACGCTCGAAATGATGATGATGTCGCCGCGCTTTTCCTTGCGCATATGCGGGATCACCAGTTTCGAGACGAAATGCGGCGCCATGGCATGAACCTTCAGCACACGCTCCAGCTCCAGCGGGTCGGTGTCGGCCACCGTCTGGCCGCGCGAGGCGATGCCGGCATTGTTGATCAGAATGCCGATCGAGCCGAAATCCTTCAGCACATCGGCGACCATCTTCTGGTCTTCCTCGAAATTTTCGACCGAAGCGGAATAGGCCCGCGCCTTGCGGCCAAGCTTTTCGATGGCAGCGACGGTTTCCTGCGCGGCTTCCTCGTCGCGGCGGTAGTTGACGGCGACATCGGCACCGGCTTCGGCCAGCGCGATGGCGATGGCGCGGCCAATGCCGCGGCTGCCGCCGGTGACGAGCGCCACGCGGCCTTCAAGCGATATGTTCATTGTCGTCCTCCCTGCTTCCATTCAATCCGTCATGGCCCGTTTTATGCCACTGTTGTCCGGTCAAACTAACTCTCTTGCAGCAGTGCTGCATTTTTCACACCCCCCAAAACCGTCATGGCCCGATTTATTCCACTGCTGTCCGGCCAAGCGAGTTTGGTTGCAGGAACGCTGCATTTTTCACAACACAAAACCGTCATGGCCCGCTTTATGCGGGCCATCCACGTCTTTGCGTCATGGAAAAGCCGAAAGAAAGAAAAGAAAGACGTGGATGACCCGGACAAGCCGGGTCATGACGACTGATTTCAGGTTTGAAAATTGAACCGGACAGCCATGGCCTTCTGCGGGCCATGATCTTTTGTATTCGGGCGTTTCCTTTCCTCAGGCCGCGTCGCGGGAATATTTCTTCATGTCCTCGCGCAGCACCATTTTCAGGATCTTGCCGTTGGGGTTGCGCGGCAGCGGCTCGTGGCGGATCTCGATCTTGATCGGCACCTTGAAGGCGGCCAGCAGCTTGCCGACATGGGCGCGCAGTTCTTCCTCGCTGACCTGCTTGCCCGGCGCGATCTGCACGACGGCGCCGACTTCCTCGCCCAGCACCTTGTGCGGGATGGCGACGACGGCGGCGTCCATCACGGCGGGATGGGCATAGAGTGCGTCCTCGACCTCGACGCAATAGATGTTCTCGCCGCCGCGGATCAGCATGTCCTTGGCGCGGTCGAGGATGTAGACGAAGCCTTCATCGTCCATGCGCACCAGATCGCCGGAATGGAACCAGCCGCCTTCGGTGATGGCGGCCGCCGTCGCCTCGGGCTTGTTCCAGTAGCCCTTCACGATGTTGGGGCCGCGGATCCAGAGTTCACCGACCTGGCCGCGCGGCAATTCGTTGCCCTGCTCGTCGACAACCTTGATGTCGCAGACCGGCACGGCGGGGCCGGCGCTGTCGGGTTTGGCCACATAGTCCTCGGCAAGGTTCTGCGTGGTGATGGCCGATGTCTCGGTCAGACCGTAGCCGTTGGAGGGATGGCATTTCGGGAACTGCTTCTTGATGCGCGCGACGAGGTCGGGCGCCGACGGCGCGCCGCCATAGCCGATCGACTCGACGGTCGCCGTGTTCCATTTGTGAAACTCGGGCGATTCCAGCACCTGCCAGACCATGGCCGGTACGCCGCCAAAGGCCGTCACGCCTTCGCGGTCGATCAGTTCGAGCGCGCGTTCAGGGTTCCATTTGTGGATGATCACCAGCTTGCCGCCGCTGGCATAGGTCGAGACCAGGATCGAGTGGCAGCCGGTGACATGGAAGAGCGGCACCGAAAGCAGCATCACGCGGGGCGGCGCGGCCGGATCGGGCGCCGGCGGAATCTCGCCGCGGCGCATGAAGGCGCGCGCGCCGCCCAGCATCGCGTTCATCAGATTGGTGCAGATGTTGCGCTGCGTGCCGAGCGCGCCTTTCGGCTTTCCGGTCGTGCCCGAGGTGTAGAAGATCGTCGCGTCGTCGTCGGGATGCATGCCGGGATCGGGCAGCGCGTCTGCCGGCAGACTGGCATAGTCTCCGGGCTTCGCGACCAGCGTTTCGAAGGCCTCGGCGACGCCCAGCTCGTCGTCCGGCGTGCGCACGGCGACCAGACCGTCGAGGCCCAGCGCCTTCAGATGCGGGCGGATGCGATCAAGCCTTTCATGGTCGACGATGACGACCTTCGAGCCGGAATCGGAAATGCCGTATTCGAGTTCGGGGCCGGTGCCCCAGGCATTGAGCGGCACGATGACGCCGCCGATCGCGGCGACCGCCCAGAAGACGATCGACCATTCGGGGAAGTTGCGCATGATCAGCGCGACGCGGTCGCCTTTCTTCACGCCATACTTGTCGGCCAGCACGCGGCCGAAGGCCGTGGCGGCGCGGTAGTGGTTCTCGTAGGAGAGGCGCTCGTTCTCATAGACGATGAATTCGCGCTCGCCCCAGGCACGGCCGAGATCGAAGATCGCGCGCAAGGAGGGTGGCGTGTTCTTGTAGGTGCGGATCCTGTTGCCGCGAATGTCGACCGTTTCCATTTCGAAGGGCGAGCCCGGCGCGGTCAGGAAGGCATGGGCCTCCTCGATGGTCATGGCGGGCCATTTGGCGGCACTGTCGGCCATAGTCTTCCTCCCTGCGGCGCCGAGGCGCCTTCATTGCGTTCTTGTTGGCCTAGAGATACCGCCTTTGGCGGCGGAAATGAAGCCCCGCGCCGGGCCGGTGGCGATGGTGGCGAGCGTGGCCACGGTGCGAATGGCGGCCCGGCGCCAGCCTCGTGGGCGACGGTCGTATCGTCCGCGTTTGCCGTCATGCACCATCGAGAGTTTCGAGCAGCCTAGGGCATATGCAGATCTGATTCCAATTGTGTGGCTAGAGTTTGCTGCGGGGTAGCCCAAGCGGGGAGAGTTCCGATCTGCTGCAGGTTTGTTCTTGTGATGCCGTCGAATATTTCAGGATACAGTGCCTCTGCTGCGTCCCAGCCACATTCACCTTCGAGAAAAGCGTTACCGTCCGCGTTTGCAAAGGCGCGATCGATGTGGACTCCGACAGTACCTTCCAGGAGATGATTAACTGCGGTGTTATCAAGCAGATGCCTGAGAATTGGGGAAAATCGGCACAAGTCGTTTGATGGCATCTTGCTGTTGATCAGCGCCTGAAGATTCGACTGTTTTGTTAGGAAGTTTGTGAAGTCTCCGTATGCTGCGCTCATGGTGGAAAAAGTGAGAGCTACAAACTCGACAAGTTGATACTTGGATACATCGTTCAGTTCCATCTGGTAAGGGAGGCTAGGGCACAATTCGTAGAGAGATTTGAGAGCGCCGCTAAAGTGTCCTCTCTCTACGGCCGTCCATAGTGTCGGGGAAGTGTCGCGCCAGGACCTTAAGGCCTCCTTCCACGGGCGGCGCGCGACCCTACCTTTTCCGGTGAGTATCGGAGTGAGGCGGTCTTCGAAGAAAGGAATACCTCGTGGTGGATGTTGCAAGTCATCCAGTGTGACAAGAGCTTGGTCCGAGAAGAAATTCTTTGGATCGCGAAGTAGGCACTTCAGCACAAGCGTCCGTCTTTTGAACGATTCGGCGATAGCCTCCGTATCGAGAACGAAAGCATTCTCCCGATGCTTGAGCAGAACGTCGCGAAATGATTGCGGCAAGGTTTCTGGATTTCTGAAGTCTGCACCGTGAAGAAGCCAGACGAGAGCAATACCTTCGCGCGGGTAGTGCTCACATCGAGATGAAACTTCGGTCTGGAAGGTTTTGGAGATTTGCACTTCAAGGGCGAAGGGCCGTCTCCCGCGATACTCGATGAGAACGTCCGGATACCTGCCATGGTCATTCTGCGTGGGAGGAAGATATCGTTCAACTGCAACTCGCTCACATCGATCATCGAGCGCGGCCAAGCGACACAGTTGTTCACAAATCAATCCGTGAGCAGGAGATGGCGATCTCCCTTGATATTGGCGTCGTCTTGCATCATCGGGATGTATGGTGGATGTGTGCCAAGGGCACTCAGGATCCGCACCTTGAAAATGCACAAATGCAGGCAGGCGTTTTCCGTCGACGGCTTCAGCCCGAATAAAAACCGGACTTCCGCACTTCATACAGCTAGCAACTATTTCCCTCGGGGAGGCATTCCATGCGGCGGTAATCCTGTCACGTATCATTCCCCAATCTTGCGGCGGGCGGGCGATGAGATCATTGACGTCGACCGGCCCTACGTCCCTCATCCACGCTTGCTCAATTGTCCGTCGCGGTGCGGTTGGCACTGGGGCTATCTCCCTACTCCATTGTCGAAGATACGGATTCCCTGGTCGGCTGGCGGCAGCAGGGAGGCTTGCAGACTCCGAATTGCAAGTGTGCGCTGGGACTTGGGGTGGTTGCAGTCATGGCGGGGCCAAGCAAGTCGCTATCTGCCTCTCCGTCGATACGGTGCTCACCGGTTAGCCGATCTGACTTCTTGATATTGCGGCGGTTGCCCTGCGAGATCGCTATACGAGCGCGGTATGTATCGAGCTTCGACACGTCATCGATACCACGGTTTAAGGTGTCGACTTCGTTGTAGAAGCGGATGATGGCGTAGGAGTCCGAATCGGAAAGTGCCGCGCTTTCAAGGAGCAACGGAAAGGTTGTCAAGAAGACTTGATTTGGGAGGCGATACAGAGGGCTGTATTGATCAGGTGCTGCTCTTGCCTGCTCTGAAAACTCCTGGGCGAACTTTGCGCAAAGCTCGATCTCTCGCTGAAGAGCAGCGTGACTTGCAGCAATTCGCCGCCGCCGCTCGCGGTTCGAGTTCCAGATTGTAATGCCAACTGTAATAAGGGAGGCAAAGATAGCCCCGACAAACCCGCTCAACAGGTAGTTTGTTGTTGCATCCATATTTTACCCGTTCTCGGCGCAAAGAGTGCAACCGCTTCCGTTACGAAAATAGAGTAGCGACCTCGAAGAAATAGAGGTCACTAGATTCTGAAATTTTCGCAGGCCGCTTCCAATCTCTCACGTAGTGCTCTGGCTTCAGCCTCGTTAATTGAAACGAAGTTTCGCAAGTGATCCCGCCATCGGGCTACAATGTTCCGGCCTAATGGTGATAGCGACGCAGCTTTGAGGTCACGATAGGATCTGTCAAAGCGTAGGTATCCCTTATCTACCAATCGTTCGAAGGTGTAACTGCCGGACTCAAAATGCGCGTGGAAAACGCCTGATTCTGCGAATATGCCGAGGACCATCCGCTCCGCATCTTCGAGTCGTAGATATTGCAGCCAAGTGAGTAGTTCGTAGCAGATCCAGGAAATGACTCTGATAGCGGCCTTGCCAATCACAACCAATAGACCTGCCGATCCGATAAGCAGAAAAACGTGCATCGCAGCGGCAATCTGAGCGCCCGAAAGAACTGCGCCCAGCCCCGGATCGAGCCAGCCTGCATTGGCGCTGACGAATAGAAGAAGCCCAAGTGCGAGACTTGCCGGCCAGAACGCTGTGACCAGCTTGGTTACGACTTCGATCAGGCCATCCAGAGACATTGATTCCTGAGCTTCTCTTGCCGGCCGACGGGGGCGGGGCCGCATCAATACCCCGAACCGCGAGCTTGACCCTCTCCAAGCCTCAATTGGCCTTCTCAAGGCCTGCCCGTCTCCCAGATCAGGGCGGGTGCAAGTGTGAGTTTACCCTGTTATGGAGTCAAATTGCCGCTTCGTGGCACCCTTAAAGGGCGCTGCGCCCTATATCGGCGGCAAGCGGCGTCTGGCCAAGCGGATCATCGAGCGAATCGAGGGCCGGCCTCATACCGTCCATGCCGAGGTCTTTGTCGGCATTGGCGGCTGACGCCTCAAAACGCTAGCGCGGCGACTTCAGTGACCGAATGAGCTCTTCTGAGCGAGACGCCACGAGATCACTCTCTTTGAAGGTGACGAGATTGATATGTCTGACATGTTCGCGCGCGGCCTCCCTAAGAATTGACCTCCCTTTTTCTCCCCATGGGGTGACCGCGACGTCAGCCGCGATAGGAAACCAGACTTCAGTGGTTGGGTCGGACAGGTGTGCTCGGCCAGGCAATGTGAGCTTCGAAACTGGGTTGCTGCCGATAACAAAGCTCCGTTTGGTTTCGGCGCATACTATCGTTCCGAGCCCTCGCCGCCCAAGTTCCCCCATCACAAGGTCCATGGGGCCGCGAATTGCGCCAACTCGCGTATTCTGCATGAGTCGTTTGCGCACTTCGGGGTCGTTGAAGGAATCGCGTTCGCGTCCAGTCAGTGGACGAATGATCTCTTCGTATTCACGAATGGATTCATCAAGGGATTCGCCGAATGCATCCGGCGTCATGTGTTTGTCGTAGATGTGAGGTAGCCGCTTCAACTGCATACCCAGGAATGTGTCCCAAGTCTTCTTTTCCGCTAGCGTGAGCCGGGGCGCATTGCCTGCCTTAGCTGTCGCCACAATCTTGTCGACTACTTCTTCTGCTCTTGTTTCGAGGCTAGATAACTCCTGCTCAAGCGTTGGATCCTTCGATCCATCAGGTAGTATTTCGCTGTAGAGATGCTTTTCGACAAAAAGATTTTTCGGTGAGGTTTCACCAATCTCCCCGCCCGGCACGCGCTTGTCGAAATAGTGAAGCTTCCCGCGATCATTTGTAAATCGCTTGAGAATCATCTGCGGCACAAAATGGTGTCGTTTCGGTAGAGAAGGCGTCTTCTTTTCTCGCAAGCCGGGCATTTTTAAAGGGGTTCTACGAAAGTCATGATTTGGACTGGCTATTATGACCTAAAATTTTGCCACGAACGCCCTGAAAGCCAGACTGGGAGAATGTGCTGCTCTGAGAGAGAGTTGAATTCTCGACTTGCCCCCTACCAAGTGAGAGGACGGCAGCCGAAAAGTGTCAGGTTTTCAAAGAAAATCGGGAGCCTTCTTTGATCGCGTACCCAGAACGTGTCCGTTTGTCCTGCCCCTGTTTGAATTCCGCCTAGCGGCCCGTTGCGGTCATCCGGGCATGCTCGCATTATCGATGATGCTGCTCCTAGCCGGGCATTCCGTAAGCCTGTTACTTCCAAAAAGGCAGGGTGGGTTAAACTCGGAACGCTTCGCCTTCACCTTGGGGATACGATATGAATTTCCGCTATTCGTCCGTGCGCACCCCTCGATGGGCTACATCGGATCATTCTGCAATCCTGTGCGTGGTCAAATTCGACCACCTGAAACAAGAGGTCGAATTTACGGCCAGTCCAAAGGACTCCGAGCTGCATTGCCGCGAAATCTACAAGGATTGTATGGCTGGAAAATACGGCCCGATTGATGAATTCAAAGCTGCTGCGAAGGGCACGCCAACGTCACCTCCGGCACCTGAGATTCAACCGCTGATCTTTGACCGTTGGCCCGAAATACACGAGTGCATCGCCGAGGCGAACAGGGAAAACGCGGCCGGAACCATTCGGGGCCAGGTGCTGGTCTGGTCGTCTATAGTCGAACTGCTGATCCGCCGGTTGGTCGATACCTTCCTGATTGAGCATCAGATCACACAAAAGCTGATTGACGGCCCCCTGTTCCCGTTCTCAGCGCGGATCAATACGGCGTTCAGTCTTGGCCTTATCAGCAAGTCGGAGCACAAGAGTTGCGATAATATCCGGGTCATCCGGAACCATGTGGCGCATCGCTGGTCGGTCACATTAGATGCCCCTAAGGTACAGTCCGCATTGAGATCGCTATACGATGCAGATCACTCGAACACATTAGAGTGGATTGAGGAAAACGAATTTCTGATCAAGATGGTCTATAGCGGCTCATGCGCCGCACTTGCCCTGCGCCTGGCTGAACGGCAGAAGGCAGCGGAAGATGCCAAGCGTGTGCAGCTAGAGGACGCTTGATCACGGGGCCATCTCCACTGGTGCAGATCAACGGCAGTCACGATCGTACTCTGCACATCAGGTCGCGCCCGGACACAGGTGCTCCGGCGCATCGTCGCCGCAGGCGGACAGCAGGAGCGAGAGCAGAACGAGTGAAACAACCCTCATGTTCAACATCCAGTCCCAAAGTGCCGAAAGCTAGCAGCAGCATGCCATACGGCGGCACGGACTTATACTGACGACGGCCCGTCGGGCCGGGGCAGCGGAAAGGGCTCCGGTCCGTGGCTCCCCATCATCGAGGGGCCGCGGATCGAGTTGTCGCGGCTCCCGCATTTCGAACAGCGGAAGCGTGTCTCGATCCAGTCGCGCGGGGCGTCCGGGCCCCAGCGCAGGAGCAGCGGCACCAGCGCGACGGCCGTGTGGTTGCCGCAGCGCGGCGTGTTGCAGGAAATCCGGACCCAGCGCGGCGCGGTTTCGGCGAGCTGGCCGATCGTTCTGATGGGCGCACCATCCGGGAGGGTGTGACGGGTCATGGTTCGCTCCAGGGAAGCCTCGAAAACCGGCCCGGCACCGAGATTCAAACCGAGGTAGCGCGTGCCCTGCCGCTTCCGGTCAGAGACCGAACTTCTTCAGCAGATCGGTTTCCTCGGCGATGCAGGCGGCAAAGCCCGGCCGGGCATGGATGGTGGCCAGATAGCGCGTCAGGTCCGGATATTTCGCGGCATCGGGCCTGAAACCGGCATGGGCGAGATTGACAAATTGCGTCGCGACCGAAATGTCGGCGATGCCGAAGGCGCCGCCCACCAGAAATTCCTTCGCGCCGATTTCCCTGTCGAGCCAGGCGAAGAAGCGGGGCAGCTTTTCGCCGACGGTCTTGCCGGCGGTCTCGCGATCCGCTTCCTTGCCCATCATGCGGTTGACGACCATCGGACGGAAGGTTCCCATGCCGATGTTTGCGGCAAGTTCGGAGTCCGCATATTCCTCGTACCAGAGCGCCTTGCCGTAGGGAAAAGCCTCCTGCGGATAAAGCGCGGGTGCCGGAAACTTCTTCTCCAGATAACCGCAGATCGCGGAGGAATCCGGCAAGGTCGCATCGGCGCCCTCGCCCTCGTCGCGCAGCACCGGGATGCGCTTCAGCGGCGAGATCTCGAGAAACCAGTCGGGCGCCGGGAAGATGTTGACCTGTTCCAGCGTGTAGTCCTGGCCCTTCTCGGCCAGAAAGACGCGCACCTTGCGCACGAAAGGGGAAAGGCTTGCGCCGTAAACGGTCAATGTCATCGGTCGTCTCCTGCCCGGATTTCCGGGATGTCCGGTCTGTGGGGGTGCGGTGCGTGCCAGAAGGAAACACCGTGCGGCCGGCCGATGCAAGCGGCCCTCAGCTTCCGTTAACCGGCGGGTGAGAGACTGACCGGCGTTCATCGACGGATTCGCAGGAGCGCAGGCGCTTGTCTTCATTCACCTCACAGGCCGCGCCGCGCCGAATCGACACCGCATCGCCGGTGACGCTTCTGGCGGCGCCGGAGAATGCCGACGCCATCGCGCTTCACGATTACTGGCAGTCCAAACGCGGCGAACGGCCGATGCCCGACCGCGCCGATATCCGCCCCTCCGACTTCGCGCGCATGCTGCCCTCGCTGGCGATCATCGAGGTGATCGATGGCGGGCGCGATTTCCGCTTCCGGCTGTTCGGCAGCGAACTTGCCAACTGGATGGGCTGCGACCGCACCGATCAGTATTTTTCGGAAATGCTGCCCGCGCCGGGGGCCGACATCACGCCGGCGCAGGTCCAGCAGCGCTGGACCGATGTCGCACGCGCCGGCCTGGCGGCCGCAGGGCCGCTGTTCTGGAAGGCGCCGGTGCTGAGCGCGCAGGCGGTTCTGACCATGCATGCCGTCGTGATGCCGCTGACCGCCGGCGGATGCGAGATCGCGCAGCTTTTCGGCGGCGCCTTCGTCACCGCGACGCCGGCATCGCCCAGGTCCTGAATTCGGGAAGAATGGTACAGCCGCCCCGGATCGAACGGGGGACCTCTAGATCCACAATCTAGCGCTCTAACCAGCTGAGCTACGGCTGCACATGCCACGCGGCCGGGCCTCCTGTCCGGGGCCCCCGCGATTGGCCGGGAACTTAATTCGGCTGCCCGCCGATGACAAGGGCCGGCGGGCCGCCACAGGCCCCTACATCAGCACATTGGCCACAAATATCGAGACCACGCCCAGAGGCGCAACATAACGCAGCGAAAAGCGCCAGAGCGGCAGCCAGCGCGTGCCGGCCGCCCCCAGCGCCTCCTCGACCGATGCGCGGGTCAGCACCCAGCCGGCAAAGAGCGACATCAGCAGGCCGACCGTCGGCATCAGCATGTTGAGGATCACATAGTCGAGGACATCGAAGACGGTCATGCCGGGCAGCAGGCCGAAAGCGGCCAACGGGTGGAAGTCGGCCCAGAGGTTGAAGGAGAGGACCGTGCCGATGCCCAGGAGCCAGGCCAGCACGCCGATCAGCGGCGCCAGCAGGCGGCGCGGCAGGGGCAGCACTTCCTCGGCCCAGGCGACGACCGGCTCCAGCAGCGAGATCGCCGAAGTGACCGCCGCAATCGCCAGCAGGATGAAGAAGACCGAACCGATCAGCACGCCGCCGCCGATGGTGCCGAAGGCGATGGGCAGGGTGATGAAGGTCAGCCCCGGGCCGGCCGAAGGTTCGAGGCCATAGGTGAAGACCAGCGGGAAAATGGCAATGCCGGCGATGATCGCGATGGCGGTGTCGGCCAGCGCGATGATGACGGCCGAACGGCCGATCGAGACATCGCGGTCGAGATAGGCGCCATAGGTCATCATCGCGCCCAGCGCGACGCTGACCGAGAAGAAGCCCTGGCCGATCGCCGCCAGAATGGTTTCGGGCGTGACCTCGTCGAGGCGGATGTCGAACATGAAATGCATCGCCGCGGCAAAGCCCGGCGTCGTCGTCGCATAGACGGCCATGCCGACCAGAAGCAGGAAGAGCAGCGGCATCAGCGCGACCACGGCGCGTTCGATGCCCGATGTGACGCCGACCGAGACGATGAAGACCGTCAGCAGCAGGAACAGGACCTGCCAGAGGCCCAGCGCCCAGGGATCGGCGACGAAGGTTTCGAAATGCGCCAGCGTGGCCGCATGGTCGTCGCCGGCGAAGGCGCCGGTCAGCGACAATTCGATATATTTCAGGGCCCAGCCACCGATGACCGCGTAGTAGGACAGCACGACGAAGGCGCCGATGGTGCCGCCCCAGCCGATCAGCATCCAGAGACGGGCGGCGCGGTTTTCGGCGACCAGCTTGCGCATGGTGTTGATCGGGCTCTTGTGGCCCATGCGGCCCATCATCAGCTCGGCCAGCAGAATCGGCAGGGCGATGGCCAGCATGGTCAGGCCGTAGATCGCGATGAAGGCGCCGCCGCCATTCTCGCCGGCGATATAGGGAAAGCGCCAGATATTGCCGAGGCCGACGGCGCTGCCGATGGCGGCCATCAGGAAGGCGAAGCGCGACGACCAGTGGCGCGGCGCAAGCGGTGTCGTCATTTACGGAAATCCCCCAGCCAGACCTGCAACATGCGCCTCCCCCGCGAGGCGCGGCCCAAGCCTAACGATCCCGTCCCGGCGCGCCAAGCCCGCCCGGCAGGCAGCGGCGCCGGGAATCGCCTATAGTCCCGGCCGGCACCGGCAGCACGCGAGGATTCCATGACGACCCATCCGATCCGGACGGCCTATATCGAAGCCAACGGGCTTGCCTTCGAAGTCGATATCTGCGGCGAGGGCGAGAAACTGGCGCTGCTGCTGCACGGCTTTCCCGAGAGCAAATATTCCTGGCGGCACCAGATGCCGCTGTTTGCCGCGCTCGGCTACACGGTGTGGGCGCCCAATCTCCGGGGCTATGGCGGCACGACGCGGCCCAAGGGCCGCGACGCCTATGCGCTGACGCATCTGATGGACGATGTCGCGGGGCTGATCGACGCGGCGCGGGCGCGCGGCATTTCCGGCCCGACGACGCTGGTCGCGCATGACTGGGGCGGCGTCATCGCCTGGACCTTCGCGCTTGCCGGCATCCGCCCGCTCGAACGCTTCATCGTGATGAACCTGCCGCATCCGGCGATCTTCGCCAAGAGCGTGCGGCGCTGGGCGCAACTGAAGCGCTCCTGGTATGTGTTCTTCTTCCAGATTCCCTGGTTGCCGGAAAAGATCCTGCTGGCCCGCCATGCACATGCGATCGGCCGGGCCTTCAGCGGCATGGCGGTCGACAAGAGCCGCTTCCCCGAAGAGGTGCTCGAACATTACCGCCGGAACGCGCTGATCCCCGGCGCGATGACGGCGATGCTCAATTACTACCGCGCCGGTTTCCGCAACCCGCCACCCGAGGTCTGGCAGAACCCGCCGCTGCTCGAAACGCCGACGCTGATGATCTGGGGCGAGGAGGATACGGCGCTGGGCAAGGAGCTGACCTATGGCACGGACCAGCTCGTCAGCGATCTCACGATCCGCTATCTGCCGCAGGTCTCGCACTGGGTGCAGCAGGAAGCGCCCGAAACCGTCAATGCGATGATCCGCGCCTGGATCGAGGGCCGGCATGTGCCGCAGGCCGGGCTCGGCGGACGGCTGCTGATCGCCGACTGAACAGCCGCCCGCCCCCGCTCAGGCACTCGCCGCAAACACATCGCGGCCCGAGGCCGCCTGCATGGCCTGCAGACGCCGGAAGACGCCGCCCTTGCGCGCCATCAGCTCGGCATGGCTGCCCTGCTCGACGATGCGGCCGCGATCGAAGACCAGAATCCGGTCCATGCGGCGGATGGTCGAGAAGCGATGCGCGATGACCAGCGTGGTGCGGCCTTCCATCAGCCGCTCGATCGCCTGCTGGATATGGGCCTCGGTGACCGAGTCGAGGCTCGATGTCGCCTCGTCGAGCACCAGGACCGGCGCATCGGCGAGGAAGGCGCGGGCAATGGCGATGCGCTGGCGCTCGCCGCCCGAGAGCTTGACGCCGCGCTCGCCGACCAGCGTGTCGTAGCCCTGCGGCAGACGCGCGATGAATTCGTCCGCATGCGCCAGGCGCGCGGCTTCCGCGATCTCGGCGGGACTGGCGCCCGGCCGCGCATAGCCGATGTTCTCGCCGATCGAGCGGTGAAACAGCACCGGCTCCTGCGGCACCAGTGCGATGGCGCGGCGCAGGCTTTCGCGCGTGACGCCCGCGATATCCTGACCGTCGATCAGGATGCGGCCGGCTTCGACATCGTAGAGCCGTTGCAGCAGCTTGACGAAAGTCGACTTGCCGCTGCCCGACTGTCCGACCAGCGCGATGCGCGATCCGGGGGCGATGTCGAGCGACAGGCCGCGATAGAAGGCGCCCTCGCCGTTCGGATAGCCGAAATCGACCTTGTCGAAGCGGATGGCGCCGCCCTCGACGCGCAGGGCCGGCCGGCCTTCGTCGCCGCTGTCTTCCGGCGCGGTGTCGGCATAGCGGATCACGTCCTCGATCTCGTTGAGGCCGCGCTGCAGGTTCTGCATGTGGAAACCGATATCGCGCAGATAGCCGTTGATCAGCATGTAGCTCGTCATGGCATAGGCGATGTCGCCCGGCGTCGCCTCGCCGCGCGTCCAGAACAGGATGACAAGGCCGATCAGACCCGCCTGCAGGGCCATCAGGATGCCGACCTGGGCCAGCATCGAGATGTCCATGGCGCGCCAGGCGCGCATGGCCTTGCCCGCCCAGTCCTGCGTCAGCCGGGAAAGACGCGCATCCTCGCGCTGCTCGGCACCATATGACTTGACCACCGGGTTGCAGGAGATCGCATCGGCGATGGCGCCGCCCATGACGCTGTCGGCGGCGACGTTGAGGCGGTTGCGCGGCGCGACATAGTAGCGGATCAGCAGGATGGTCAGGGCGAAGTAGAGGACGATGCCCACCAGCACATAGAGCCCGACCAGCGGCCAGTGGAAGGCCAGGCTGACGATCACGCCGATCAGTACGCAGACGGTCGGAAAGAAACCGATATAGATCGTGTCGGCCAGCGTGTCGTAGGCCCACATGCCGCGCGTGATGCGCCGCACCGTGGCGCCGGCGAAGCTGCTCGAATGCCATTCGGCACTGTAACGCTGCACGCGATGGAAGGTTTCGGTGACGATGTCGCGCATGATGCGCGCGGCAAAGCCCGCCCAGACCAGCATCGAGGTCCGGCGCGCCAGGTGAAAACCGACGCCCTGTCCGACAAAGAGCAGCAGCGCGACGACCGCGAGGTCGACATCTTCGGGCGATGGCGGGAACCCGGCTCGCGCGACTGCATCGACCAGCCGGCCCGACACGATCGGGAAGGCGACGTCGAAGACGACGGAAAGAAGCATCAGGACGATCAGCGCCGCGCCCGTGAAGGGGTAGCGGCGCCAATGGGCCCAGAGGAACGCGGCCGTGCGGCGCGCGGTGACTCGATCGCTCATCTGTTTCGACCGCCCGGGCGGCGCCGGTGCGGTATCCCTGAAAAAGTGCTGGAAAGGCGCATGGCGCCACAGCCGGTTGTCGCAGGAACCGGGACCATCGGAGATGCCTCAGGGCGGCGCGCGCGGCACCGCATGGCAAAAGGCTTTCAGACGGGAAAAGGCCCGGCGGTTGACCCGGGCGCGGCGATCAGATCAACAGCGGTCCGGGAGCAGATGCGGATATGAAGGCATGGCGACGTCTACGTGCATACCGCTCTCCCTGTTTCTGCGCTGTTCGCGCGTTGCCGATCCAATTTGCAATCCCGGATGCCGGGCGCGACTCACTGCGCACCGTCCGGACGCAGCGTTTCTACACAAATTCGCGGCGGATGAAAATATCCGGGGTGCAAGGATCATTTCACCGGGCGCAGAATTCACAACCAGTGTGGCAAATCGCCCACGCCCGTTGCATGACAGCAAGACTGACCTTCCCGTGTGCCGCGCAGCATTGCATTTCGCTGCGCGGCGGCGTTTTGCGGGCTTGCGCCGGGTCCGGCATCATGTTGCGGTCACATTCGATCCGCAATCTGCAAAGACCTCACCTTCCGGAGCGCTGTCCATGTCCCGCCTGTTCGCCATTCTTGCCGGCCTCATCGTCCTGCTGATCGCGGTCGTCATCGCCGTGCCGATGCTGATCCCGATGGCAACCTACAAGAGCCAGATCGCCAGCGCCGTGAAGACGCAGACGGGCCGCGACCTCAGGCTCGACGGCGATATCGGGCTTTCCTTCTTTCCCAACATCGCCGTGTCGATCGCCGATGTCGGCCTGGCGAATGCCGACTGGGGCAAGGCACCCGAAATGGCCTCGATGAAGGAGATGCGTGCGACGCTGAAGCTGATGCCGCTGTTTCGCGGCGCCGTGGAGATCGACCGTTTCGAGCTGGTCGATCCGGCGATCCATCTGGAGGTGCGGCGCGACGGCACGCCCAACTGGCAGTTCGATACAGCAGCCCCCGCCGCGGCGGCAGCGACGGACGGCAACGGCGATGCGGCCGGAGGCGGTGCAACGGTCAGCGAGATCAGCCTTGGCGAGGTCGCGATCCGCAACGGGCGCGCCAGCTATGTCAATGCGCAGACGGGCGCGGCCCATGCCGCCGACCGGGTCAATGTCCGTCTCGCCCTGCCGCGGCTCGACGACCCGTTCGAGGCCGAAGGATCGCTGGTCTGGAAGGGCGACGAGATCCGCATCGATCTCCGCGCCGAGCGGCCGCGCGCCTTTACCGAGGGCGGCGAGACGCCGGTGACGCTGGCGATCGCCGCGCCCAAGGTGACGGCCTCCTATGGCGGCATGCTGACGGCGCTGGACGGCTTCGCCTTTGCCGGCGATGTCGACCTGACGGTGCCGTCGGTGCGCGACCTGGCGGCCTGGACCGGCAATCCGATGCCGGCCGGCGACGGCTTCGGCCCGTTGTCGATCAAGGGCAAGGCCAGCGGCAAGGGCGCGACCTACAGCTTTTCGGATGCGCGGATCGGCTTTGACGGCATGAATGCGAGCGGCGCGCTGTCGCTGCGCACCGGCGGTGCGCGGCCGCATGTCAAAGGCGATCTGGCGGTCGACCGGATCGACGTCAACACCTATCTCGCCGATGGCCGCGCGGGCGGTGCGGGCAGCGATGGCGGCAGCGGCGGTCGCGCGGGCGATCCGGGCTGGAGCACCGAACCGATCGATCTTTCGGGCCTCAAGGCGATCGACGCCGATTTCGCCTTCACGGCGGGCGAGATTCTCTTTCAGCAGATCAAGATCGGCCAGAGCGCGCTCGATCTCAAACTGGCGAACGGCGTGCTGACGGCACGGCTCGGCAAGCTCGAGCTCTATCAGGGCTCGGGCAGCGGCGCGCTGACGCTGAACGGCGCCGGCGCGACACCGCAACTCAATGCGAATTTCACGCTGGCGGGACTCGCCGCCGAACCCTTCCTCACCGATGCGGCCGATTTCAAGCGGCTGCAGGGCACAACCGCCATCGATATCGCCGTGCGCGCGGCCGGGCGTTCGCAGCGCGACATGGTGTCGACGCTCAACGGCAATGGCAGCGTCAAGTTCACCGACGGCAAGATCAAGGGCATCAATCTGGCGCAACTGGCACGCACGGCGCTCAGCGCGGCGACCAGCGGCTGGCAGTCGGGCGGCACGCAGGATACCGACTTCTCCGAAATGGGCGGCACATTCACGATCGCCAACGGGGTGCTCGCCAACAACGATCTGCGGCTGCTGTCGCCGCTGATCCGCGTCAACGGTGCGGGGACGGTCAACATCCTGCAGAAGACGCTCGACTACCGCGTCGAGCCGAAGCTCGCCGCCTCGCTGGAGGGACAGGGCGGGCAGACCGACGTCCGGGGCATCGAGGTGCCGGTGCTGATCACCGGCGCGTGGGCCAATCCGCGCTTCACGCCCGATCTCGCCTCGATGATCCAGAACCGCGGCAATATCGAGCAGACGATCAAGTCGATCAAGGAGGACAAGGGCAAGGGGCTGATCGACAGCCTGCTGGGCAAGCCACCGGCCGAACCGGCGCCAAGCGGCGCGAGCAGCGAAGCCGCGCCGGCGGATACGACCAGCGAACCCGCCAGCGCGCCGGACGCCAGGCCAAGCCCGGAAGACGCGCTGCGGCAACTCTTCGGCCGCTAGAATTCAGACTTTCCTGAAGTCGTCGAGGGCGGCGTATTCCCTGGCGCCGTCGACACGGTACATGCGGCGGTTGAGACGCGGATAGGTGCAGACATCGATGGGGGCGCGGGTGCCGCCCATCAGATAGACAAGATCTTCGCCGGCCTCTTGCGGCACCTGCATCGAATGGGCCGGCGAATTCTTCGGGAAGGCCATGACATCGCCCGGCCCGACCTCGAATGTCTCTTCGCCGACGGTCGCCTGTGCATAGCCCGAAAGGATGTAGAGAAATTCCTCGTCCTGACCGTGGAAATGATGTTCGGTCGTGGCGTGGCCCGGCTCGACCCGGACCAGATGGAAGCCGAGATCCGACAGGCCCAGCAGATCGCCGAGGGAGCGCGTGTTGCGGATGGCGCCGGCATTGAACTGGTGGACATGGCGCTTTTCGGGCAGGGCCGCGATCTCGGCCGCGGTGAAATGGCAGGCGGTTCTGCCGGGCGGTTGCGCTGTCACCGGATCTCTCCTCTTTTCCGGCCCGATGCAGGCCGATTTTGTGCCTTCCGGCTCTCCCGTCTAGACTGGCCCGGACTGATTCGCCGGGGACCTGGGCGCCAATTCCATGATCCAACACGCCTTGTCGGTACTGGTAAAGTTCTTCATCGGCGCGGTGGCTGTCGGTGCGCTGCTCAGCGCCTTCGACATCACCGCCGAGGAAGTGCTGCGGGATGTCGGCTTCACGCCCGAGGCGATCCTGGCCTTTGTGCGCGAGGGGTTCGGCTGGGCGCTGCCGCATTTCCTGCTGGGCGCCATGGTGCTGATCCCGATCTGGCTGATCATCTTCCTGCTCAAACCGCCCAGCTTCCGCGGCTGAACGCCAGCAGTTGCAAGGCGCCGCGAGGCATGTAAAGTCCCTTGGTTAACGGCGGGGGCCGCCAGGCCCGAACGCCGGACAGGGGTATCTAAAGTCTGGGAGGACATCCATGAAGAAGAGCATTTTCGCCGCGGCACTTGCCGTTTCCGCCATGGCGCTCGCCATGCCCGCCAGCGCCGATGTCGGCGCGGGCCTGGTCGGCAATACCGTGACGCTGACGGCCGCCGACGGCGCCGTCACCAAGATCTATTATCCCGACGCCTCGAGCATCGTCGTCAAGGCGGCGGACGGCTCGGAAGTCGCCGGCAGCTGGCGTGTGGCCGACAACACGATCTGCACCACCATGGGCGATGCGCCGGAAAACTGCACCGCGCCGATCGACGAGGCACCGGCCGTGGGCGGCTCGGGCACGATCGAAGGCGAGCAGGGCGCCGTGCAATGGGCGGTGACCGCCGGCAAGGATTTCTGATCCCTTTCTTGCGGCTGTTCCCCGAGGCCCGCTTTCACTAGAGTCGCCGCAACGACATCCGGCGAATCGAGGGAGCAGCGGGCATGGGACGACTTTCAGGAAAACGCGCCATCGTGACGGGCGCTGGCAGCGGCATCGGCCGGGCCAGCGCCCGTCTTTTTGCGGCAGAGGGCGCGGCGCTGGTGATCGTCGACAAGGTCGAGGCGGCGATCGACGAGACGGCCGAGATGATCCGCAAGGATGGCGGCACGGCGATCTCGGTGGCGGCCGATGTCAGCGACGAGACGGCGGTGCAGGGTTTTGTCGAACTTTGCGCGCAGCAGCATGGCGGCGTCGACGTGCTGTTCGCCAATGCCGGGATCAGCGGCGGCATGGTGCCGCTGGCCGAACAGACGGTCGCCTACTGGCAGCAGATTCTTGCCGTCAACCTGATCGGCCCGTTCCTCGCGATCAAATATGCCAGCCCCCATATGCTGAAGCAGGGCAAGGGCTCGATCATCTGCACGGCCTCGGTGGCGGGCCTGCGCGCCAATGCGGGTGCCACCGCCTACAGCGCCAGCAAGGCCGGGGTCATCAGCCTGGTGCAGACGGTCGCCAATGAATTTTATGGCAGCGGCGTGCGCGTCAACGCGATCTGCCCCGGCCTGATCGAAACCGGCATGACCAAGCCGATCTTCGACGGTGCGCGGGCGCGCGGCAGCGACGACAAGATCGGTCAGCTCAATCCGATGAAGCGCTACGGCCTGCCGCCGGAAATCGCGCATGCGGCGCTCTTTCTCGCCAGCGACGACGCTTCCTATGTCAATGGACAGGCAATCGCGGTGGATGGCGGACTGTCGAGCACGCATCCGTTTGCCGGGAAGCGCTGAGGCGCGGATTTAGGCGGGAATGGTGCCCAGGGGCGGAATCGAACCACCGACACTGCGATTTTCAGTCGCATGCTCTACCAACTGAGCTACCTGGGCGGAAGCTCCGAAGCGGACCCGGAAGGGCCGACCGCGGCGAGGTTCGCGGTTTATAGGAGATCGAATCCGGACTGTCCAGAGGGACAGGAAGACAAACGCGGCCATAGGCTTAGCGGTCTTCGCCGTCGTCGCGGCCCGCGCCCTCGTCCCAATCGTCGGGCGGCTCGACGGCCGGAATCGCATAGGCGCCCTTCAGCCAGCGATTGAGATCGACATCGGCGCAGTGCTTCGAACAGAAGGGATGGAAGTTCGGGACCGACTTGCGGGCACAGACCGGGCATGGCCGCGGGCTGCGCAGCTTGACGACATTGTCCTTGTCTCCGGTGCCGGTCATTCAAGCATCACTGAACGGTTGCGACATCGATCCGCTCGCGCGGGAATGCGCCCTCCCCGACCAGGCTGATCTCGACCGCGACCTTGCGGCGCAGCCGATCGATGAGATACGGGTTGCCGCGCTCGAGCCAGTCGACGACGTCGGCGGCGGCGCGCGCGACCAACGGCCGGCCGGGCGTCACCTGCGCGACATGGGCGATGCGGCGCAAGAGGTCGTTGGCCACCGTTGCGCAGGTCTTGCGGCGCGGGCGGCCGCAGGGATAGGCCGGCTCGGTCAACAGTTTGTCGAGCGGTTCGCGGACGCGCTTGCGCGTCATTTCGACAAGGCCGAATTCCGACATGCCCGAAATCTGCGTCGGCACGCGATCCTTCGCGAAGCCCTCGTTGAGCGCGTCGAGCACTTTCTGGATGTTCACCGGATCGTTCAGATGGATGAAGTCGATGACGACGATGCCGCCGGTGCCGCGCAGGCGCAGCTGGTAGACGATCTCGTCGACCGCCTCGAGATTGATCTTGACGCTGGTTTCTTCAAGGCCGGTCGCCGCGGTGTAGCGGCCCGAATTGACGTCGATGGCGGTCAGGGCCTCGGTCGTCTCGACGGTGATCCAGCCGCCCGACGGCAGCTCGGCGCGCGGCTCGAGCGCCGCCTCGATTTCTCCGTCCACGTCATACAGCGAAAAGAGCGAGCCCGGCCCGTTGAAGAGCTGCACGCGGTCGATCATTTCGGGCATGGCGCGGCGGCAGTAGCGCTGCGCCTCGCCGAAGGCGTCGGCATCGTCGATCAGCACACGCGCGGTATCGGCGCTGACGCAATCGCGCAAGGTCTTCGAGACGGGGTCGAGGTCGTGGAAGACGACGCAAGGCGCCGAGGAGCGCTTTTCGGTTTCGCGCAGCTTGCGCCATTCTTCCGCGAGCTGGCGCGCGTCGGCGGCGATGTCCTCGGTCGTCGCGCCGATCGCCGCTGTGCGGACGATGAAGCCGGCCGGCTCGCCGGTGACGCCCATCGGGTTGAAACGCTCGACCATTTCCTCGACCAGCGCGGTCAGACGTTCGCGCTCGGCCTCGTCCTCGATGCGGCGCGACAGCGCGACGCCGGACTGGTTCGGCACCAGCACCAGCAGGCGGCCCGGAATGGTGACGTTGGCCGACAGGCGCGCGCCCTTGTCGCTGATCGGATCCTTGACGGCCTGCACCAGGATCGCCTGACCTTCCTGCACGCAGGCGCTGATCGGCGGCAGCACGCCCTCATCGAGCCCGGTCAGTTCGCAAAGACAGCGCGCCTCGCGCGCGCCCAGGAAACCGGCACGTTCGAGACCGACATCGACAAAGGCCGCCTGCATGCCCGGCAGCACGCGCTGGACGCGGCCGAGAAAGATGTTGCCGATCAGCGAATGGCCGGCGCGGCCGGTCTTCGCCTTCAGGTCGTCTTCCATGGTGCGCTCGAGGAGGAGTTCCACCGGCCGACCGTTCTCGATGACCGCGACGCGTGTTTCGCCGGGGCCGACATTGATCAAGACTTCTTCGGACATCCAGTTCCCGATTTGCACCGCCCGCGCCCCCACGCGGCCGATGCCCCCAATTTCACCGTCAATTCTGTGGATTCGATCCTAACACTGTTGTCGGCAGTGAGGCCAGACGGGGAATGGCGTTGATTTTCCGCCGTCGCCGCTGGCGATGGCGAATGACAAGCAGGCCTAACGCGGCCAGAGCGGGTAGCCGGCACCGTCGAGGAGCGCCGCCGTCTCGTAAAGCGGCAGGCCGACGACGGCGGAATGAGAACCGATCAGGGAACGGACGAAAATGGCGGCGCGGCCCTGGATCGCGTAGCCGCCGGCCTTGCCCTGCCATTCGCCGCAGGCGATGTAGCCCTCGATTTCGGTTTGCGAGAGACGCTTGAAGGCGACGCGGGTTTCGACGGCGCGGGCGCTTTCGCGCGCAGGCGTCTTCAGGTGGATGGCCGTCCAGACCCGGTGGGCGCGGCCCGACAGCAGCGCGAGACAGGCACGGGCTTGCGCCTCGGTTTCGGCCTTGGGGAGAATGCGGCGGCCGCAGGCAACCACCGTGTCGGCGGCCAGCACCAGGGCTTGCGGGTGGAGGGCGGCAACCGCCTCGGCCTTTTCGCGCGCCAGCCGCGCCGCATGGGCGCGCGGCAATTCACCCTTCAGGGGCGTTTCGTCGATTTCAGCGGGGACGACGAGGGCGGGTTCGATGCCGATGCGCGCCAGCAGTTCGAGACGGCGGGGCGAGGCGCTTGCCAGGACAAGGCGGGGAACGGTCACTTGAACCGGTAGGTGATCCGGCCCTTGGTCAGATCATAGGGCGTCATCTCGACAAGCACCTTGTCGCCCGCCAGCACGCGGATGCGATTCTTGCGCATCTTGCCGGCCGTGTGGGCGATGATCTCGTGTTCGTTCTCGAGCTTGACGCGGAACGTGGCGTTGGGCAGCAGTTCCGTGACGGTGCCCGGAAACTCGAGCAGTTCTTCCTTCGACATTCAGCTTCCTTCGGAAATTTGCCGGAGAATGGTCAGAAAGCGCCGGAAAATCAAGTGGCGAGCACGCGGAATCGCGCTGCCCGGGACCGCAAAGCGTTGATTTCTCGCGGGAATTCGCGCCCCAAAGGGCGCCGGATCAGTCGACCAGCAGATATTCGATGGTCGAGACGACGCGGACCGTCTTCACCACCTGCTCGGCTTCCTGGGTGCCGGGGGTGGCATCACGGGGGAGGATTTCGAACTGGCCCTGCCAGGCGCGTCGGATGCCGCCCAGGCTCGAGCCCGAATCGGCGGCGAAGGTCTCGGCCGCCTCGCGGGCACGCTTCGTTGCTTCCTCGATCATTTCGGGCTTCAAGGCCGCGATGCCGGTGAAGAGGTAGGAGGGACGAACGGGCCCGTATTCGTTGGAGAGCACGACGCCCTGATCGACCAGCGCGCTCGACTCGCTGTTGGCCTTGACCACGCGGTCGATGTCGGTTGTGCGCAGCACGATCTGCTGGGCGATGATGAAGCGGCTTTCGACCTGACCGCTGCTCCAGTTCTGCGCCAGACGGTCGGTGACCTGGGGTGCCTGGCGCTCGATGTCGTCTTCGGAAAAGCCGTGCGACCTCAGGAAGCGGATCACATTGTCGGCATTGCGCTTGATTTCGACCTGCGTTTCCTTGAGGTCATTGCCGGTAGCAACGAAGCGCAGACCCCACAGCGCCAGGTCGGCCTTCACTTCGCGTTCCGAAAGGCCCTTGACCGAAACCGAGCGGTCGCCAAGGCGGGACTGAACGAGGCCCTGACCGCCGAACCAGCCGCCCAGGGCAAGACCGAGAGCAAGGATGACGGCGGCAATGATGGCGGCGACGGGATTCATAGGCGGGGCTCCCCCTGAGCGTGGCAATGGTGCCGACTATAGCACAGCGATTGCGGCAGCTTGAGGGCTCGCTTGCGGTTATCCGACCCTGTTCCCTCTTCCCATCCTCGGCGAGGGGCGGCCGATCCGATCGACCTATCCCCGGGCGACTATGGCGGGGCCATGATGCGCTGCGATGGCGGAGGCGCATCCGGACTTGCGAATCCGTCAGATGGCTGCCTTTTCGGCGCGCGGGAAGCGGGCCTCGATCAGGCGGCGCAACTGGTTGCAAAGCTCGCGATAGGCGGCGAGGCGGCGTTCGCGATTGCCGCCGGTGGGCGATGCCAGCGGATCGTCGATCGCCCAGAACTCGACCTCGGTCGCCGACGAGCGGGTCAGCGCCTCGGCCATGTCGCGGGCCTCGGGCGTCAACGCAACGATCAGGTCGAAGCTGGTTTCCTCGAGGTCGTCGAAGCCCTTGGGCCCGCTTGCCGGCGGCACCAGGCCTTGCTCGCGCAGCACCTCGGCCGTGAAGGGATCGGGCGCGTCGGCCGGGCGGACGCCGACGGAATCGACGAAGATGCGGTTGCCGTGCAGGTTTTTCAGGATTGCCTCGGCCATGGCCGAGCGGATCGAATTGAGATTGCAGGCAAACAGGACCGACCCGGGCAGGGCCGTATTGCCTTCGCGTTCTGCGCCGCCGGCCGCCATCGTCATCCCTTGATATGCAGCACGCAGATCAGCGTGAAGAGGCGGCGCGCGGTGTCGAAGTCCATGTCGATCTTTCCGGCGAGGCGTTCCTTCAGCAGTTCGGAGCCCTCGTTGTGGAGACCGCGGCGGCCCATGTCGATCGCCTCGATCTGGGCGGGGGCGGCCGTCTTGATCGCGTCGTAGTAGCTCTCGCAGATCATGAAATAGTCTTTCACGATGCGGCGGAACGGCGTCAGCGAGAGCAGCACCTTGCCATGGGGTTCGGCATTTTCGCGGCGAATGTCGAAGACGAGGCGGTTGTCCTCTATGGCGAGATGCAGAACATAGGGTCCGCCGTCGCTGCCGACCGGCGCGAAGACGTTCTCCTCCAGCAGGTCGAAGATCGCCACCTTGCGCTCATGCTCGACATCGGGGCTGCGGCGCACCACCGTGCGCTCGTCGAGAACGAGGTCGACAATGCGGTACTGCGCGCCTTCGGGGGGCGCGCCGTCCGGCCTGGTTTCATCGCCTGCGGATTGATCGGGCATGGTGGCGGTACTTTAAGCCGATTTGGCCGGGCGATGCGAGTGCCCCCACCCTGCCCCCCCCAACGGGGCGACGGCGAGATCACAGATTCAGACGGATCGAAACCGAACGGCCATGGGCATCGAGACCTTCGGCCTCGGCAAGCGCCAGCGCGGCGGGACCGATGGCGCGCAGCGCGTCGGCATCGCAGCGGACGATGGAAGTCCGCTTCATGAAGTCGAGCACGTTGAGGCCCGACGAAAAACGCGCCGAGCGCGCGGTGGGAAGAACATGGTTCGAGCCCGCCACATAGTCGCCGATCGCTTCGGGCGTGAAACGGCCGAGAAAGATCGCGCCGGCATTGGAGACGGCGGCGGCCAGCGGCTCGGGATCGTCGACCGCGATTTCGAGATGTTCGGGCGCGAGACGGTCGACCAGCGGCACCGCGTCGGCAAGACTTCCAACCGTGATGACGGCGCCGAAATCGGCCCAGCTTTTCGTTGCCGTGGTTTCGCGCGGCAGCAGTTTCAGCTGACGCTCGACCGCCCGTTCGACGCGGGTCGCGAATTCGGCATCGTCGGTGATCAGGATCGACTGGGCGCTGGCATCATGCTCGGCCTGGGAGAGAAGGTCGGCAGCGATCCATTCGGGATCGTTCTCGCCATCGGCCAGCACCAGAATTTCCGACGGGCCGGCGATCATGTCGATGCCGACAGTGCCGAAGACCTGGCGCTTGGCTTCGGCAACCCAGGCATTGCCCGGACCGACAATCTTGTCGACGGCGGCGATCGTCGCCGTGCCGAAGGCGAGTGCGGCGACAGCCTGCGCCCCGCCAACGCGATAGACCTCGTCGACGCCGGCAATGCGCGCTGCCGCCAGCACCAGCGGATTGACGATGCCATCGGGCGTGGGGACGACCATGACGAGGCGCCCGACACCGGCAACCTTTGCCGGAATCGCATTCATCAGGACCGAGCTCGGGTAGTTGGCGGTGCCGCCCGGCACATAAAGACCGACCGCGCCCACCGGCGTCCAGCGATGGCCGAGCTCGACGCCCTGCGCGTCCGTGAAACGTTCATCGGCCGGCGTCTGACGCGTGTGATAGGCACGGATACGGGCAGCCGCGAGTTTCAGCGCGTTCAGCGTCTTCGCTTCGCAAAGGCCGAGCGCGCGATCAAGTTCGGCTCCCGGGATCGCCAGATTTCCGGCGGTGAGGCCGTCGAGGCGGTCGAAGCGACGGGTATATTCGATCAGCGCCGCGTCGCCGCGCGCGCGGATATCGGCGATGATTTTCGTTACCACATCGGTGACGTCGACAGAGGCTTCGCGCTTGCCCGAAAGGAGCGCGGCAAAGGCCGTTTCGAAATCTGCATCTCTTGTGTCGAGGCGGATCGCCATGGCTCAGTCCAGCTTGTGTTCGGGGCGGTTGGGCGTTTCCCAGATCAGGCCCAGATCGGAGAGATGGACTTCCAGCGCCTCGACCTCAAGGCGCAACTCGCCGCCGCCCGAAAAAACCAGCGTGACGATGCCGGACGGTGGATTGAGTTCCTCGTAACGGACCGCCAGAAGACTGAGGACGCCGTCGGGCCGATCCTGCGCGATGTTGCGCGCCTGGGCCGACAGCACATGCTCGAAATGAAGGCCGGCACGGGCGCGGGCACCGCCGTCGCGGCAGGCCGCGGCCTCTTCCCAGCGGAAGCGGTTGACCACCAGGGCAAAGCGCCGGGTCGAGGGCAGGAATGCCAAATCGGCCACTTTCGTCACCGCATCCTGGAGCGCAGCCGATATGACGGCGAGATCTTCCGCATCCTCGGCATGGAGACGCAGCTCGTTCATGGTCTCACGCCTTTTCCCGCCAGATTTCGGCGCCGCAGGCCCCGAGCTTGGCCTCAATGCGCTCGAAGCCGCGATCGAGGTGGTAGACACGGTTGATGACGGTCTCGCCTTCGGCCGCCAGACCCGCAATGATCAGCGCCGCCGAGGCGCGCAGATCGCTTGCCATGACGGGGGCGCCCTTCAACCGGTCGACGCCGCGCACCAGCGCCTTGTCGCCATGCAGCGAAATGTCGGCGCCGAAGCGGGCCAGTTCCTGCACATGCATGAAACGGTTTTCGAAGATCGTTTCGGTGATTTCGGATTCGCCTTCTGCCGTCGTCATCAGCGCCATGAACTGGGCCTGAAGGTCGGTCGGGAAACCCGGAAAGACCTGGGTCACGACATCGGTCGCCTGCAGCCGCTCGCCATTGCGGAAGACGCGGACCGCACCCTGCTCGGCCTCGACATTCGCGCCCGCGGCGCGCAGCACCGACAGGGCGGCTTCGAAGGTTTCGGCTTCCACGCCTTCCAGCGTCACCTCGCCGCCGGTCATGGCGGCGGCAACCGCATAGGTGCCGGCTTCAATGCGGTCGGCGATAACGCGATGATTGGCGCCATGCAGCCTTTCGACACCTTCGATGCGAAGCGTCGAACTGCCGATGCCCTCGATCTTCGCGCCCATGGCAACGAGGCAGCGGGCGACATCGCCGATTTCGGGCTCACGTGCCGCGTTTTCGAGCACCGTCACACCGTCGGCCAGGGTGGCCGCCATCATCAGCGTGTGGGTGGCGCCAACCGAAACGATCGGCGAACGGATGACGGCGCCCTTGAGACCGCCCGGCGCCCGGGCCAGCACATAGCCTTCGACGAGGTCGATCTCGGCCCCCATCTTCTGCAGGCCCTTGATATACAGGTCGACCGGGCGCGCGCCGATGGCGCAGCCGCCGGGCAGCGAGACCTTGGCCTCGTGGCAGCGGGCCAGCAAGGGGCCGAGCACCCAGAAGCTCGCCCGGATCTGCGAGACGATTTCATAGGGCGCGGTGGTGGAGGCGATATCCGCAACGCGAATCGTCATCACATCGCCACCGGCGTCCTCGTCGAGCGCGACCTCGCCACCCAGCGCACCCAGCAGCTTCGTCAGCGTGCGCACATCGGCCAGGCGCGGCATGTTGGCGAGCCGAAGCGGCTCGTCGGTCAGCAGTGCCGCCGTCATCAACGGCAGGGCCGCGTTCTTGGCGCCACTGATCGGGATCGCGCCCGTGAGGCGGCGGCCGCCGCGAATGTGAATGGTGTCCATGGGATAAGCGTCCGATCCGGTTTCCGCGCGTTATAGAGGAAAGCCGCCCCGGGTGTCACGCCGGTGCCGCACCTCGCTCTTGTCAGGGATCAATCGGGCGGTTTTCGGACGATTTCGCGGCCTATCCGGGTTTCGCTTTCGACCTTGCGGCGGGTTTGCCGGTGGCGCCGGCCTTGGGCGCCGCCAAGGCGGCCGGCGCCGATGCGCCCTTTTCCGCCGATTTTCCCTGCGTTCCGGTCTTGGCACGGGCCTGGGCCTTGCGCTTCTTCAGGTTCTCGCGCAATGCCTCGGCCTGACGGGCCTGACGGGCCCTTGCCTCCTGCGTCTGGGAGGCGCGATCGGTTCCCTTGCCGCCGGGCTCGCGCGGATTGAACTGGCTCGGGGTCTTCTTCATGGGGGCGCTTTCGGTTGCCGGGATGATGCGGGCAAGCCTGCCCGCCGCGGCGATTTTGGGCGCAGGGCCCCGTCCCGTCAACATGGCGGCGAAGGGCCGCAAAAGGCCGATGCGCGCGGCTTGCAAGAGGGGGGACCCTGTGGCACTTTCCGCGCGCTTTCGGACCACCGGTCACGTCGTCTTTACCTAACGGGGCGAGACTTCAGACCGGTCCGGCCGGACTTTCCGTCGGCCGCCCCCCGAAGCCCGGACGCTGTTGTAGCTCAGTGGTAGAGCACTCCCTTGGTAAGGGAGAGGTCGAGAGTTCAATCCTCTCCAACAGCACCATTTTTCCCTGCATCAACTAGATCCAGTCATCCGCGAGAGACATGGCGCCGATAAAGGCGGCCAAGAGCGCATAGGTGACTGCACGCAAAACGGAGCAATGAACCAAAAAAGCTGCCGCTCGCGCCTTATCAAGCCCAGAATTGTACCAAATAGCAGGCACAAATGACCCGCCGCAAACAGCCCCAGACCGCCAACATGCACGGCATATCCGGCCGCCCGCCGGGCCTTGACGTCTGCAGAAACGCGCGGTTTTTCGGTCAAATTGCGGCAGACGATCTCAGATTCCCTTAACAGGCCGGTCATAAATTCAGAGCAAGGGCGGCGATGTCCGACCTGGCCATGACGACCCGTGCCGAAGGAAGCAGAAGAAATGCGGCAGTCCGAAGCCACAGCCTCAAAAAGCCCGTGCCGGATCGGGCAGCGCCTTGCAGCGCTGAGACGCGATGCGCGCGGCGCCTCGGCCGTTACCTTCGCGCTTGCCCTGCCCGCCATTGTCGGGCTTGGCGGGCTCGGGCTCGACGCGGCCAGCTGGTACAGCGGCAAGCGGCAGCTGCAATCGGCGACCGATTATGCGGCGCTTGCCGGCGCGATCGACCGCAGCGCGTCGGGCGGCGGCTCGGTTGCCGCGCATGTCGGCACTGTGCTGGCACGCAACGGCGTCGATGTCGGCGCGCTTGAAGAACTCACGATCAACGCACCGCCCTTACAAGGCGCACATGCCGGCGATCCCGACGCCGTCGAGGTTGTCGCCGCCGAGCGCACGCACATCGTCCTTTCGGGCCTGTTCGTCGAGGAGGCACCGGTCGTGCGGGCACGCGCGGTCGCGACCATCACCGGCGCGGGGCTGAGCTGCGTGCTGGCGCTGAGCGCATCGGCATCGAACGCCATTTCCTTCGGCGGCGCCTCGATCGCCGATCTGAAGGGCTGCGGTCTCGCCTCGAATTCGGCGCATAACCGATCGATCGCGACCACCGGGGCGGCCAATATCGACGCCATCTCGGTCTATTCGGCCGGCGGCGTGTTCGGTTCGGGCTATTCGACAACGACCGGTATCAAGACCGACCAGGAACCGCTCGCGGATCCCTATGGCGACATCGAGGTCCCGAGCTTCAGCGGCTGCACGGCCAATAACCTGGCTGTCTCCGGCGCGGTGACACTCAATCCCGGCGTCTATTGCGGCGGCGTCGCCTTCAATTCCGGTTCCAATGTCTGGCTCAATCCGGGCGTCTATGTGATGGACCGCGGCGATTTCGATGCGACGTCGAACGCGACGATACGCGGCAACGATGTGACCATCATCTTCACCAGCAGCACCGGCAGCAGTTACGGCACGTTTGCGGGCCATGGCGGCGCGATGCTGGAGCTTTCCGCACCGACGGAGGGCCCGTTTGCCGGCATTCTGATGTTCGGCGATCGCAATGTGCCGGCCTCGGTCGATGTTTCGATCAATGGCAACCAGCATTCGCGTTTCCACGGTGCGCTCTATTTTCCGAGTCAGCCGATCAGCTACAGCGGCAACTTCACCTTTCCCGACGGCTGCATTCAGCTGGTGGCCCATACCGTCACCTTCGGCGGCAGTTCGAGCCTCTCCGTTCCTGCGCGGTGCACGGACAATTCCCTGCGAACGATCGGAACGCTTTCCGCCGTTCTGGTCGAATGAGGTCCGGAATGAAACCGCATCGCCGAATCGCCTCTTGCTGCCGCATGGTTCGCCGCCGCTTCCGGCGGGACGAGGCTGGCGTTTCGGCGCTTGAGTTTGCACTGATCCTGCCGATCATCATGGTGATGGTGCTGGGCCTTGCGGAGACGGCCGTCTATATCGGCGCGCGCGCGAAGGTCGTCAGCGGCGTCGACGCGGCGCTGCGATACACGATGTTCGCCCGCTCGGATGTCGACGGCATCGTCAATACGGCGCTGGCAGCGGGCGGCTTCGATGCGGCCACCGCAACCGTCACCGTGACGCCCCATAGCGAGTGCAGCGACGGCACGCCGATTTCGGACGAGACGCCGTGCGAGGCGCCCTCCCACCGGCGCGACTTCGTTTCCATCCGGGTCGAAAAGGTGCACCAGACGCTGTTTCCGGTTTCCGGCGTCAGCGACGAGCCGATCGTCATCAGCCGGACCGGTGTGGTGCAACTGCCATGAACCGCCCGCCTGTCCATGACCGCCGTCACCGCGCGCGACCGGCATGGTTGCGGCTTTCCCGGTTTGCCGGCGATCGCGCCGGCACATCGGCGGTCGAATTCGCCATCATCGCGCTGCCGCTGATGGTGGCGATCACCGGCACGATCGAAACCGGACGCGCTTTCTGGACCTGGAGCCTGATCGGGCATGAGAGCGAGAACGCGGTGCGCCGCGTCATCATCGCCGATGCGGTCACGCCAGGCGCCGTCGAGAGCGATATCCGAACGGCGCTTGCGCGGCTCACGCAGAGCGATCTCGCGATCGACGTCGCAATCACACCCGCCAGCGCCGGCGCTCCCGGCACACTCAATGTCGATGTGGTGTTCTCGTTCCGAACGGCGCTGTCCTTCGTCTGGCCGACGCCGATCGCGATCACCCAGAGCGTGCAATATCCGATCGTCAATTCGACGGCGGGATGAATGGACAAGAACAGGCGATTGGGAGGATACAGCAGATGTTTCTTCAGGTCCGGCAATCATCATGCGAACAGACTACTCGCGCTGACGCGTCACGCCCGGCAAGCTTCTGGATTTCGATCCTCCGGCGACACGTCGCCTGGTGGCGGCGCGGGAAGATCGCGCCCGCAGGCAGTCGGCAGCGAATTGCATGAGCAAGCAATCGACACCCCTCAGATCGGCCTTGCGGAAAACCAGGCATCATGTGCTGATCATGGCGGTTCTCTGTGCAGCAGCGTTCGCGCTGTCGATCGCCATGAGCAACTGAGGGCACCGGCGCAGCACGCCTATGCAAGGCTTGCGTAGATCGCCTCGATCAGGGCGCGGTTGCGCGGGTTCTGCCAGCGCGGGCCCATGTCGTTGGTGACGTAGCCGAAAGCGACGCGGGCCACAGGGTCGCAATAGCCCAGCGAGCCGCCGGCACCGAAATGGCCGAAGGCTTCGTCATTGGGGCCAAGACGACGCTCGGCCTGTGGCAGCTGGAAACCGAGGGCAAAGCGCGACTCGCGCTCGAGAATGCTGTCGGGGCCGAAGGAATGTTCGGTGGTCGCTTCTGCCAGCATGCCGCCCGACAGGATTTCGACACCTTCAATCGCGCCACCATTGGCGAGCGCCGCATAGACGCGGGCAATGCCGCGCGCCGTGCCGTGGCCATTGGTCGAGGGGATTTCGGCCATGCGCCATTCGGGCCGGTTGACCCATCCCGCGCCCGAAATGCCCGGCGGGTTCCAATAGGTGCTCCATTTCATCAGCGCGTCGTCCGGCAGGTCGCCCGGCGGGCGTTCGGGCAGCACCGGGGGCCAGAGAAACTCGGCGCAACGGGCGTGCTCCGTCAGCGGAAGACCTATATGGACGTCGGCGCCGAGCGGGCCCGCCACTTCGTCGTGCAGGATCGTGCCGAGGGTCTTGCCGCTCGCCCGACGCACCAACTCACCCGCGAGAAAGCCGAAGGTGTTGACGTGATAGCCATGCGCGGTGCCGGGTTCCCACCAGGGCTTCTGGCGGGCAAGTGCCGCCGCCATGCGCGGCGCGTCAAAAATCGCGCTGTCGGACAATTCCTCGCGGATCGCGGGGAGGCCGGCCTGGTGAGAGAGGATGTGGCGCAGCGTCACGCGCTCCTTGCCATGTTCCGCAAACTCCGGCCAGAGCCTTGCGGCTGGCGCATCGAGATCGAGGAGCCCACGCTCGACAAGCCGCAGCGCGACGAGGGATGTGAAAGCCTTGCCGACCGAGAAGAAGTTGACCAGCGTTTCGCGCGCCCAAGGCGTCTGGCGCGCGGCATCGCGCCAGCCGCCCCAGAGATCGGCGACGAGGCGGCCGTCGACCATCAGCGCGACGGCGCCACCCGGCTCGCCGCGTTCGCGGAAATTGCCGATGAAGGCCTCGCGGACCGGCGCGAAGTGCGGGTCGCAGGTGCCGCCGATCGGAATTTCGCCGGTCACCGGATCACCGCAGCAGCGCGAGCAGGGCCAGCGCCATCAGCGCCTGACCCGCATAATATGTCGTCCAGACGATCGGCCCGCGAAACGGAATCCTGCGGCCGAACTTGTCGGCGGCGATGACGCCGTCGGATATGACGAAGAGCACCGCGCCGAGTCCGAGCCAGGGCTGCGCCGCCGGAATGGCCAGCGCCGCCAGCGCCATGAACAGGATCGTCACCAGGTAGATGGCAACCGGCAACTTGTGCGCGCCGAGATTGGGCCGCAGCCAAAAGAAAAGCGCCAGTGCGCCGACGCCGGTGAGCAACGAAGCGGCGTTGGCGACGAGGCCTTCGGGACGGCTCGCCAGCGGCGCCATGACCGCCAGATAGAAAACATGCGCGGCAAGGAAGGCCGCCAGACCGCGCTGGAAATTGCGCGGATTGTCCTTCATCGCCAAGAAGAGATCGCCAGCGCTCGACAGGAGGAAGGCGGCGGCCAAAAGAACGAGCGGCAGCAGGCCCACGCCCGGCAGTGCCAGAAGCGGCAATGGCACCCAGAACCCGATCGCCGCCGTCTTGAGGCCCGTGCGGAGCGCCGAGGGCGGACGGCTTTCGATCGCCAGATAGCCCAGCGAAGCGGTCAACGAGAGCAGAACCAGCGCAAGGCGCAGCCCGTCCAGACCGTCGCCGCGCATAAAAGCCACTTCGAACATTTGTTCCCCCCTGCCCGTTCTTATCCGCCTATGATCGGCGAGGGGCAGGTATTCTCACAAGGACCAAATATGAACGGCGGCGGCGCACGCGTGATCGAGAGCCCGCAAAATGCGCGCATGAAGTTATGGACCGCGCTCGGCGAGACACGGGGCATCCGGAAACATGGGGCCTTCCTGCTGGCCGGGCGCAAGACCGTTCCGGAGGCGTTGAAGCGGCACGGCGACCAGTTCAGCGCCGTGCTGGCGGCCAAAGAGGCGGACATCGCGGCACTGAAAGCGCCGGCGGCGCTCGAACGTTTCGTGCTGTCACGGGCGCTTTTCGAGACGCTCGACATCAACGGCACCGGCTTTCCGCTGCTGGTGGGCCGGGTACCCGAAATGCCGGCGGCCGATTTTTCGAAGGCGCCGAAGGGGCTCGAACTCGTCTGCGCGCTGGGCGACCCGGCCAATCTCGGCGCCGTGCTGCGCAGTGCGGCAGCCTTCGGGGCCAGGCGCGTCGTGCTGATGGAGGCAGCGGCGCACCCCTTCCATCCGAAGGCCCTCCGGGCGGCGGCCAATGCGCAGTTCGAACTGCAATTCCTCAAGGGCCCTGGCTGGCCGGCGCTCAATCATGGGGCGGGCCCGATGGCGGCACTCGATGGTGGCGGCGAGGATATCGGTACCTTTCGCTGGCCCCCCGACATCCGGCTGGTCCTGGGCGAAGAGGGGCTCGGGTTGCCGGCTGGCCTGAATGTCCGGCGACTCGGTATTCCGACCACGGGGGCCGTCGAATCGCTGAACGCCACGGTCGCGGCCAGTCTTGCCCTGCAGGCCCATTTCGAGGCGATGCGGAAAGGGTGATCCGGGCCGGATCAAGGGGCGTATCCAAGGGGTGAGAGCCGGAACATGGACCGGCCTGTGACCCCGAAAGGATCCCCCGGTCGTGACATCGCCCGTCCTGAAATTTGCGGTTCTCACATTCCTTCTGGTGGCCCCCAGCCTCGGCGCGGGCGCAGCGCAGCCGGAGTCCGCCCCTGACCCGGCTCTTGCCCCCGCGTTTGCGTTCCGCGTCGAGCGTGGGGGGACACCCATCGGCACACATCAGATCAGGTTTTCGCAAGACGGCGACGCGCTCCATGTCGATATCGACATTCAGCTCGAGGTGCGCTTCGGTCCGATCACGCTTTTCCGCTACGAGCACCACAACCGTGAAGTGTGGCGCTCCGGCCGTCTGGTGTCCCTCGACACCGAGACCAATGATGACGGCCGCCGCTACAGTGTCAGCGCGCGGGCAAGCGATGCAGGGCTCGAAGTCACCAGCTCCGCCGGCGGTACCTTCACAGCACCGGCCGACATCATTCCGACCAGCTACTGGAATCCGGCGACCGTATCGCAAACGCGACTTCTCGACACGCAGCGCGGACGGATCATCGACGTCGCCGTGACGCCGGTCGCTCCGCGCGAGGTCTTGGTCGACGGCGGAACGGTGACGGCGCAGGAATACGAGATGAGCGGCGATCTCAATCTCCGCCTTCTCTATTCCGTGAAGAACGAATGGCTCAACGTCGCCTTCATGGCACGGGGCTCGGAAGTCGACTACACGATCGAGCGACTCGACCGGCCGCTGGTGCAAGAGGTGGCTTCGCGATGAAAAATGAAATCAAGGACGTCGTCTGGATCACCGGCGCCAGTTCCGGCATCGGCCGGGCGCTTGCGCTGCGCATGGCCAGGGCCGGATATCGCGTGGCGGCGACCGCCCGGCGGCAGGACGCGCTCGAAGCGCTGGCGCGCGAGGCCGAGGGCCAGGTGTTGCCGGTCGCGGCCGATACGACCGACGCGGCCAGCCTTGCTGCCGCTGTCACCCGCATCGAGACTCAATTGGGGCCGATCGGCATTGCCGTCTTCTGCGCCGGCACCTATCAGGCATTGATGGGCGCCGAACTGACGGCGGCGAAAGCGCGGCCGCTCTTCGAACTGAATTTCATGGGCACTGTCAACGCGCTCGAGGCCGTGCTGCCCGGCATGATCCGACGACGCAAGGGCCGCGTCGCGATGGTCGCCTCGCTCGCCGGCTATTTCGGGCTGCCGACTTCGGCCGTCTATGGTGCCAGCAAGGCGGCGCTGATCAACATGGCCGAGGCCCTCCGGCCCGATCTGGCGCGCAGCGGCATCGCCGTGCAGATCGTCAATCCGGGTTTCGTCCGGACGCCGCTGACCGACAAGAACGCATTTCCGATGCCGTTCCTGATGGAAAGCGCCGACGCCGCAGAGGCCTTTTATCGCGGGCTGCACTCGAACCGGTTCGAGATCACCTTTCCGCGGCACTTTTCCCTGATCCTGCGGCTGCTGCAGATGCTGCCCTATCGTCTTTCACTCGCGCTGACCCGCCTGACCGTACCGAAGGACAGGCCGACGACAGACGCGCCCTCCGTCAGCCGGGCTTCCTGATTTCCGCATAGGCGGCCAGCGCCCGGGCACGGGCCTGCGCATGATCGACCATCGGCGCCGGATAGGTGTCGCCAAGCACGATGCTCGCGCGCCGCAGCGCCTCTTCCGGCGCATCCCAGGGCCTGTGAATATAACGAGGAGCCAGCCCGGCAAGTTCCGGCACATGGGCCCGGACATAGGCCCCTTCAGCGTCGAATTTTTCGCCCTGCAGCACCGGATTGAAGATGCGGAAATACGGCGCGGCATCGGCGCCGGATCCCGCCACCCATTGCCAGCTTGCGCGATTGACGGCGAGGTCGGCGTCGACCAGCGTGTCCTCGAACCATTCGGCCCCGCGCCGCCAGTCAATCAGCAGATGCTTGATGAGGAACGACGCCGCGATCATGCGCACGCGGTTGTGCATGAAGCCGGTCGTCCAGAGTTCGCGCATGCCGGCGTCGACGATCGGATACCCGGTCTCGCCCCTCGTCCAGCGCCGGAAGGCTTCTTCGTCGTCCATCCAGGGAAAGCCGTCGAATTCGCGCTTCCAGTTTTCGCTCGCGATCTCCGGCCAGTGGAAACACAGGTGATAGGCAAAGTCGCGCCAGCCGAGCTCACGCAGAAAGGACGCGACGCCGGCAGATGCATCTGGATGCGCGATGGCGGTTGCTTCGGCGACCGACCAGATCTGGCGCGGCGAGATTTCGCCCCAGTGCAGATGCGGCGACAGGCGCGACGTCGCATCGATCGCGGGCATGTTGCGGGCGGCGCCATAGGCCGCCACCGCATGATCGAGAAAGCCCGCCAGACGACGCGCCGCCGCCGTTTCGCCCGGCGTCCAGGCGGCGCGAAGGCCCGCGGCCCAGTCGGGTTTCGCGGGGCGCAGGTTCCAGTCGTCGAGCTTGTCGGAGGGCAGGCCGACCAGACCCTTCAGGCGGTCCGGCGCCGGTGCCGGCGATGCGAAGGGCGCGTGCGTCGAAAGGGCCCGCCAGAACGGCGTGAAGACCTTGAATGGCGTGCCGCCGCCGGTGCGTATCTCCCACGGCTCGGCAAGCAGCGATGCGCCAAAACTCTGCACCTCGAAGGCGCCGGCCGACAGTGCCGCCTTCAGTGCCTTGTCGCGGGCGATGGCAACAGCCTCGTAGCAGCGGTTCCAGTAGATTGCCACCGCTCCCGTTTCGCGCGCCAGTTCGGGGATCACGCGCGCCGGGTCTCCGCACCGCAGTATCAACGGCGCGCCGCGCCGTGCCAGATCGGCGCCGAGCGCCGCGAGGCTTCCATGCAGCCACCAGGCAGATGCGCCGCCTGGAGGATCGGACGGATCGAGCACAAAGACCGGGACCACAGCCCCACCCCGCACGGCGGCCGCGACAAGTGCCGGATTGTCGGCAAGGCGCAAGTCTCGCCGAAGCCAGACCAGCGCAGGTGCAACACCGGATTCTCGGCGGACCATGGAGAAAATCCAAAAACGAAAGAATTACAGGGAGATACGACCGGAATGCCGCGCCGGATCAGCATCAGGGCATGGCCCATCTGGATCATTCCACAGCGATGCCTATTTACGGTATTGTTCATAGCAGGTCAGCCTTTTGGGGAGAAGGCTGGCGGCATCAGGAGGAGGCTCGCAGCATGACGACCCGTATTTCGACCGACATCACCAAGGACAGCGCCTACAACGCCGTCGCGCCCGACGATTTTCCGGCGATGATGGAGGTCGACCGCTACGGCCAGCGCTCCACCGCCTTCGACAAGATCATCTCGGCGACCCACGACCATTTCTGGGATCCGCTCGACACGAAATACATCGATTTCTCGGCGCCCTTCGACATGAAGACGACGACCGTCGTGCCGATGGAGTTCGTGCTCGAGCTGCAGACGCCGATTGCCGACCGGCTCAGCACTGAGCAGAAGATCGCACTGTCGAACGAAAGCGCACGCTGGATGCTGTCGTCGATCCTGCATGGCGAGGCGGGTGCGCTGGCGCTGTCGGCCAGTCTCTGCCACATCCTGAAGGACCCGGGCGCACAGGAATATGCCGCCAATCAGGCGCGCGAAGAGGCGCGCCATGTGACCGGCTTCTCGAAATATATCGAAGCGCGCTGGGGCAAGCCGCTCCCCGTCGGACCAACGCTCGGCAACCTGCTTACCGAGATGGTCAACGCGCCGGAAGTCTACAAGAAGGTTGTCGGCATGCAGATGCTGGTGGAGGGCCTCGCGATGGGCGCCTTCGCCTCGCTCTATTCCTATTCCAACGACCCTGTGCTCAGGCATCTCTGCCAACTGGTCATGACCGACGAAGCCTTCCACCACAAGTTCGGGAAGATCTGGGCAGACCGGACCGTGCCGCACCTGACCCAGAGCGAGCGCAACACGATCGAAGACTGGGCGGCGGAGTGTTTTCAGACGCTGCTGTTCAACCTTGCCAACCCCGAACAGAAGAAAGTCATCTACGCGCAGTTCGACCTCGACTGGGAAGAAGTGCTGCATGAGGTCGTCAAGAGCCGCACCGATGACAAGCGGCGCAAGGCGATGTCGAACCAGACCAATATCTTCCGGGTTTTGATCAAGACGCTGCTGAAAGCCGGCATCATCACCGACCGCACCAAGGCCTTCTACGCCACCTATGTCGATATGGACGAGTTGCGCCGCGAGGGCGACGAGATGGTGGGCGACGCGATCGCCGAGGACGGCATTGAGTATCTGAAGCGGATCAATTTTTCCGGCGCCGGACACACGGCGAGCGCAGCAGAGTAGTCAGTCGGTACGGGCGAGCGGCAGCACGAAGCGTTCGCCCTCGCCGCCGATGACGGCGCGGATGCGGTAGACCTCTTCGAGATTGGCGGGCGTCAGGACTTCCTCCGGGCGCCCGTCGGCTTTCACGACACCGTTGTCGAGCAGCACCAGCCGGTCGCAATAGCGCGCGGCCAGCGAGAGGTCGTGCAGCACCGCGATCACCGTGCGGTTTTCGCTCGCGTAAGCGCGCAGCACTTCCATTATGCCGAGTTGATGATAGGGATCGAGCGAGGCGACCGGCTCGTCGACCAGCATCAGCGGCGCCTCGACCGCCAGCGCGCGGGCGAGCAGCACACGGGCGCGCTCGCCACCGGAAAGCGTGAGCACGTCGCGGCCACGGAAATTTCCGACATCGGCGAGTTGCATGGCGCGGGCGATGCCCGCCTCGTCTTCAGGCGCCGGCGCGCGGAAAGGTGCCAGATGCGGCAGGCGGCCGAGCGCGACGAGGCGCGACACCTCCAGCGGCCAGTGACTGCCCGCTCCTTGCGCCAGATAGGAAATGGCGCGGGCGCGGGCACGCGGCTCCATCGCGGCAACCGCCTGACCATCGAGTTCGATCGTTCCTTGATGCGGGATCAGCGCCGCGACGGCGCGCACCAGCGTCGTCTTGCCGGCGCCGTTGGGGCCGATCAGTCCGATGAAAGCGCCGGCGCCCGCCACCAGCGAAACGTCGCGGATGACGCGCGTGCCGCCCAAGGATGCGTGAACGTGAGTGAGCGAAAGTTGCATCACGGGTGCTCCCTTCGCGTCTTCAGGATCAGCCAGAGAAAGAATGGCGCGCCGATGAGTGCGGTGACGACGCCGAGCTTCGGCTCCGGGCCGCCCGTCGGCAGACGCACCAGCAGATCGGCGGCGAGAACGAGTGCGGCGCCGGCAAGCGCGCTCGGCACGAGCAGCGCGGCCGGACGGGGACCGACCAGCGAGCGCATCAGATGCGGCACGACGAGGCCGACGAAACCGATGACGCCGGTGACGGAAACGGCGGCGCCGACGGCAAGCCCGGTGCCGGCGATCGCACGCAGCGTGACCGAGCGGCGCGAGAAGCCGAGCGTTGCCGCCGTGTCTTCGCCCAGCGACAACGCGTCGAGCGCGCGGGCGGTGGAGAGGACGAGCAGCCAGCCGACGAACATGAAGGGCAGCACAAACCAGACCTGCGCCATGCTGCGGTCGGTGAGCGACCCCAGCATCCAGAAGACGATTTCGAGCGCCGCATAGGGGCTTGGCGACAGGTTGAGCGCCAGCGACGTCAAGGCGCCGCAGAAGGCGGAGATCGCGACGCCGGCAAGGATGATGGTGACGATGGACGGGTTGCGTCCGGCCAGCAGGTAAAGCGTCGCCAGCGCCGCCAGCGCCCCGGCAATGCCACCGAGCGGTACCAGCATGGCCGATCCAACAGCCATGCCAAAATAGAAGACCAGCACCGCGCCGAGCGCCGCACCGCTCGATGCACCGATCAATCCAGGCTCGGCCAGCGGATTGCGCAACAGGCCCTGCAGCCCGGCGCCGGTGAGGCCGAGCGTCGCGCCGACCAGCAGGCCGAGCAGCGCGCGCGGCAGGCGCACTTCGGTCAGCACCAGCCAGGCAAGCTCGCGATCGATCTGCGACATGGTGCGGAATTTTTCGGTCAGCAGTTCGCCGCCGCGGCCGAAATAAACGGAAGCGGCGAGGAGCGCGAGCGTCAGCGCGGCAAGGCCGAGGTTGACGGTCCAGATATTGAGGGGGCGGGTCATTGCGTCACCCTCCGCACCAGCATCTCGTCATATGTCGCCGCGAGGCGGGCGGCGATGGCGGTGACGTAGCGGGTGCTGCAGTTCCAGTCGCGCGCCGGCAGATCGACCTCGCGGGCATAGCGCGTGCGATAGAGGCGGAGGGCGGGGTGCTGCAGCAGCGCGCTTGCCTGCGAAGGCTGACCGGGACGGTAGATGCCGATGGCGACAAGTTCGGGCCGCAGCGCGATCACATCCTCGATGCCCGGATAGACCAGACCGAAAGGATTTTCATTGTCGATCACATTGCGAAAACCGGTATGCGCGACAATGCGGCCGAGAATGCTGTCAGGTGTCACGGCACCGCCGAGGTCCTGATAGAGAATGGCAGTGGGAGGGCGCGGACCCTCGCGGCGCGTGGCTGCCATTTCGGCGTCGAAGCGAGCAATCAGCGCCCTGCCCTCCGCCTCGCGGCCAAGCGCCGCGGCCACCGTTTCGATGTTGTCGCGGATGTCGGCGAAGGTACGGGCGTCCTTCACCGTCACGACCGGTACGCCGATGCGGCGCAGCAGGTCGAGCGTAAAGGGCGAGGTATAGCGATGCGCCAGCACGAGATCGGGCGCGAAGGGCAGAATGTCCTCGATGCGGCCGTCATTGGGCGGCACATGCTGCAGAAGATGTGCGACCGCCGAATCATGCGGATCGCGACCCAGACGGAACACCGATTTCAATGTGCCCGGCGCGGCGAGATCGGCGGCCAGAATGTCGGAACAGAGATTGATCGAGACGATCCGCTGGGGTGCGGGTGGCAGCCCTTCGCCGGCGCGCGCAATGGCGGCCGCCATGAGGCAGAACAGCACCATCGTCAGACCGAGAATTCTCCACATCACCGCGCTCCGTCACATCCCAGAGATGTCGCCGCGCGCGGAAACCCGCTCCCTCCCGGCACACCCCGGCCCGGAGACGGACGACAGCCGAGGCAGGTTTCCTGGCTTGCGGGTCCTTGCCCTCCCCTGCCTTCCCGGACGGATCCAGTGGCGCTTGAGAAGAGAGCTCGCCGCCTACAGTTGCGGGGGCAGCCGCCCTGACATTCCGAGAATGCGCGGACGTTCCCTTTTAACCCCGGTTTTGCGGCCGGGGCACCTTCGGCGGCGCGGAGTGTAGACGCTCAGGCGCCACGGGAAAAGAGCGGCGCGTGATCGATCCGCGGGAGAACATGGCGCGCGAAGAGGTCACATTCCCTCGCATGGGGATAGCCGGAGAAAATGAAGGCATCGAGACCGAGGGCACGATAGGCCCCGATCTTTTTCAGGACCTGGTCGGGATCGCCGACAATGGCCGCGCCGCAGCCCGAACGTGCACGGCCGATACCCGTCCAGAGGTTGTCTTCGACAAAGCCCTCATCGTCGGCCTCGTCGCGCATCTCGGCCTGGCGGCGGACGCCGAAAGAGGATGCATCAAGGGATTTCCGACGAATCTCCTCACCGGTGACATCGTCGAGCTTCGACATCAAGCGACGCGCTGCCGCACGTGCCTCGGCTTCGGTCTCCCGGACGATCACGTGAACGCGGTATCCGAAACGCAATGTCCGGCCACAGGCGGTGGCGCGCCGGCGCATGTCGTCGAGTACGGCGCGGATATTCCCGATTCGATCCGGCCACATCAGGAAGACATCCGCGGCACGCGCCGCGACATCGCGTGCATCGTCCGACAGACCGCCGAAATAGAATGGCGGAGGTTCACGGTGCGGTTGCGCGACACGCGGCGGCGCAAGTTCGAGATCGTAGAATTCACCTCTAAGTACCAGCGGCCGGCCCGCCAGCAGCGTGCGCAGGATTTCCATCACCTCGAGCGTGCGTCGATAGCGCGGTGCACTGGCAAGCGCTTCACCCGGCAGGTCGGAGGAAATGATGTTGACGGTAAGGCGCCCCTGCAACATGCCGTCAAGCGTGGCAAGCTGGCGGGCAAGCTGGGGCGGCCACATTTCACCGCAACGCACGGCGACCAGAAGCTGCATGCGCTTCACCAGCGGCGCGACCGCGCCGGCAAAGGCAATGCTGTCGATGCCCAGCGCATAACCGGAAGGGAGAAGCACATTGTCGAAACCACCCTGTTCGGCTTTCAAGACGATGTCGCGGCAATGGGGAAGCGAACTCTGCAGCGCGGGATCGGATACGCCCATGAATTCATAGTCGTCATCGCAGAGCGCGGAGAACCAGGATATCTCGGCCGGGCGCGTCATGGCAACCGCACGCCCATGGAGGTCTGCAGGATATCGTACCAGTCGGCGCGGGACAGTTTCACTCGCAACGCCTCGCCTGCGCGGGCGATGCGCGCCGGTGTCTGCGTGCCGATGATCGGGACGATACGGGCTGGATGGGCCAGCACGAAAGCCAGCGCCACGGCTTCGCGCGAGACACCTTCACGTTCCGCCAGCGCATCGAGCTTCGCGATCAGATTGCCGAGACGCGCACTGTCGGGCGCGGTGCCCGCCTCGGCCGGCGCCAGGCCGAGCCGGCCACCCGCCAGGGGCGACCAGGCCAGAACGGCAATGCCGCGCTCCATGCACTGATCCAGCGTGCCATCGAAGAGCGGCGCGGTGGTCCAGGCCGAAAATTCGGGCTGCTGCGTGACGATCGGGAAATCGAGATGTGCCTGAAGGGCAGCAAGCTGCGATGGCAGATAGTTCGATACGCCAACATGGCCGATCTTGCCCTCGGCGCGCAGTGCCGCAAGGGCTTCTGCCACGGCGGCCGGATGGGTCAGGAGATCGGGCCGATGGATCTGGTAGAGGTCGATATGATCGACTTTCATGCGTGTCAGCGAGGCCTCGCAGGCCGCGCGCAGATAGGCCGCGCTCGAATCATAGGGCACGCCCGGATCGATGCCGCCCTTGGTGGCCAGAACAAAGCGGTCGCGCAGCGCCGGCGCTTCCTGCAGCAGCTCGCCCAGCAGGGCCTCGGCAGCGCCGAAGGGGCTGGACTTGCCGAAACCATAAATGTCGGCCGTATCGAACAGCGTGATCCCGGCTTCGAGCGCCGCATCGATGCGCGTCCGTGCGGTTTTCCGGTCGGCACCGGCAAACCGCCACATACCCCAGGCAATCGGATATACATGCAGGCCACTCTTGCCGAGGGGGCGTGGGTCGGGCGAAATGGGCAGCAGCTTCATGGCATGAGCGGACATGGGCGAGAACCGGTGATGAACGGACAAGCGGCAGTCTAGACGTTCGCCCGGCCGAGGGATACGGGAGAGGCATGTGAACGACACAATCCGCTACGGGATCATCGGATCCGGCATGATGGGCATCGAGCACATCATGAATATCAATATCATCCCCGGCGCCCGCGTCACGGCAATTGCCGATCCGCATCAGGGCTCGCGCGACTGGGGCCGCGCAACGGCCGCAGGCGAGATCGCGGTCCATCAAGACTATCGCGAAATGCTGACTTCAGACGCGATCGATGCCGTGATCGTGGCGACACCCAACTACACTCATGCGGCGGTGCTGGACGACATATTCGAAACCTCGCTGCATGTGCTTTGCGAGAAGCCGCTTTGCACAACCTTTGAAGATGCCCAGAAGGCCGCTGCACGCGCAAAAACGCACAAGGGCGTCTTCTGGGTGGGCATGGAATATCGCTACATGCCGCCCGTAACGCGCTTCGTCGAGGAAGTGCATGGCGGACGGGCGGGCCGCCTCCGGATGTTCGCCATCCGTGAGCACCGCTTTCCCTTCTTACGCAAGGTCGGCGACTGGAATCGCTTCAGCCGCAATACGGGCGGCACGCTGGTCGAGAAGAGCTGTCACTATTTCGACATGATGCGCCACGTGGTGCAGTCGGAACCGGTGCGCATCTATGCCAGCGGCGGCCAGGACGTCAATCATCTGGACGAGCGCTATGACGGCGCCGTGCCCGACATACTCGACAATGCCTTCGTGATCGTCGATTTTGCCAATGGCGTACGCGCCATGCACGATCTGTGCATGTTTGCCGAGGGATCGCGCAACCAGGAGGAAATGTCGGCCGTCGGCGACGCAGGCAAGATCGAATGCCTGATACCGGAGAGCAATCTCGTCTTCGGCACACGCCAGCCGAAGAAAGTGGATATGGAACATGTGGCTGTGCGGGAAGATGTGCTGAAGGCAGGCTATCACCACGGCGCTTCCTATTATCAGCATCTCGCCTTCCAGCAGGCGATCCGCGAAGGCGGGCCGGCCCGGGTGACCGCAGATGACGGATTGAGGGCCGTGGCGATGGGTCTCGCCGCGCACCGCTCCATCGATGAAGGGCGGCCCGTGCCGATGAGCGAGTTCGGGTTCTAGAAACGACAAGAAACGGGGACGTATATGCTGACGCTTTATCACTGCAACGGCTCGCGCTCGATGCGCTCGCTCTGGCTGCTTTACGAGATGGGAATCGAATTCACGCTGAAAGAACTTCCCTTCAGCATGGAAGGCTTGCGGACGCCGGAGTATCTCTCCATTTCGCCGCTGGGGCGCGTGCCCTGTCTGGTGGATGACGGCGTTTCAGTATTCGAGTCGGGCGCCATCGCGCAATATCTCGGCGAGCATTACGACCCTGAAGGCAAGCTGCATCGTGCACCGGGAACGCCCGAGCGCACCGAGTGGCTGATCTGGCTCCATTACGCGGAAACGATGGCGGTGCATGGCGCGAGCCTTGTGCAGCAGAAGGTATTCATCGCGAAGGAAGATCGTTCGCCGGTCGTGCAGAAGCTCGAGTCGCGGCGGCTCGAAAAGGCGCTTGAAGTCGTCGACAGGCATCTCGCAGACCGCGACTTTCTGTTGAAGAGCGGCTTCAGCACGGTCGACACCAATGTCGGCTACAGCGTGCATCTGGCCAAGGGCTTCGTGCCGCTCGATCCGTTTCCGAATGTCGTGAAGTATTACGACCGGATTTCGGCGCGGCCGGCTTTCAAGAAGGCGGCGGCCAGCGTGCCGCTCAACGAGCAGGCGCCGAAATCGGCGTGAGTTCTTCCATCACCCGCTTGGGGATACGGGTCTCGGTGAACAGCCCCCAATGAGCTTCCTCCGGGTGGTGGCCCGGAACGGGATTGAAGTCGTAGACGCGCCAGGGCGCATCGAAGGCGGAGAAGAAAGCGAAGGCGCGGTCGCGCGAGGACGGCAGCGCCTTCTGCAGTTCCGCATAGAAATCCACCTGCATCGTCTCGCTGAACCCGGCCTCGGCGGGCCCCGTCGGTACGCCGGTTTCCTTGACCATGACGGGACCGCAAAAGGCTTCGTCTGCGAGCCGTGCTGTGACCTGGACCACGAAATCCGCCCAGTTGAAGGGCGGGGCTCCGGCGAACCAGGCTTCGAACACGGGATGAATATTGACGGCCAGGAAATCGAGTTCGGCCAGCAGAGGTCGCGCCTCCGGCATCAGAAACTCGGCAAAGGGTTCCGTCGCGGTCAATGGCAGGCCCGGCGCCTGGCGGCGCAGCTTCCCGATTGCCGCTGCCTGCTCCATCCATGTTCCGCGCCGGCCGAAGACCATTTCATTACCAAGCGACAGGCCGACCACGAGTTCGGGATATGCGCGCCAGGCCTCAAGCGCGCGGCTGATCTCAGCCTCATCGGACGGGTCCCAGACACCAACGACGACGGCGCGGAAACCGAGTTCGGCGGCGACGGCTGGCACCTTTTCGCCGCCGCTATGCGCGCCATAGGTGATCAATCCGTCGAACCAGGGGCGGAGCGCCTTGAGATCGGCGCGGATCGAAACTTCAGTTGCATGCACCGGATTGCCGTCCCAGATCTTCAGTTCAGTCGGCTGATAGGCGACAAAGCGGCCTTCGGCCATCGCATCCTGCAACCGCGTGAGCGCCGGCACGGCCGCAGCACGTACCGCACAAACGGGCGCGGCGTCTGCGGGGAGGCAGGCGGCCAGGCCGAGCCCGGCGGTCATCATGAGACTGGTCAGCACGCGCATGCTGCACAAGGTAATGCAGCGCAGAAACGAAAACACCCCACACGCGGGAAAATCCCGTGTGCAGGGTGCTTTTTCGTCGTCTCGACTAAAGCGTGAAACGCCTCAGATGGCTTCCTTGAGGTCCTTCGCGACGCGGAAGGCGACCTTCTTGGAGGCCTTGATCTTGATGGCTTCGCCGGTGGCCGGGTTGCGGCCCATGCGGGCGGCGCGCTTGCGCACCTGGAGAATGCCGAGGCCCGTGAGGCGGACCTTGTTGCCCTTTTTCAGGTTCTTGACCGTCAGTTCGACGAAGTCGCTGAACAGTTCGGTCGCGGCCTTCTTGGACATGTCGTGCTTCTCGGCCAGTTCGGCGATCAGCTTCGACATCGGAACAGTCGGCGCAGTCGCCTTCTTTGCAGCGGCGGCAGGAGCCTTCTTGGCAGCGGGTTTAGTGGCCATAATTTGAATTCCCTCGGATAAGTTCGGAACGATATTCACTGAGTCGTGCGATTCGTCCAAGCAATAAGTTCATATTTGACGGGCATCGGAGCGAAAAACTGTTGATAACAGGGGCTCGGATGCACGCTTGTGCGAAAAAGCCCTTATTCGAAGGCCTCATCCCATGTGCCGCGCGTCGATGCCTTGGAATATTCGGTGGCGCGGTTTTCGAAGAAGTTCGTGTGCTCGATGCCGTTCAGCATTTCGTCCATCCAGGGCAGCGGGTTCCTTTCAGTACGGTAGATGGGCTGCAGGTTGAGCTGCACCAGGCGGCGATCGGCGATGTAGCGGATATACTGCTTCACTTCCGCGGCCTCGAGGCCCTCGACGCCGCCCATCTCGAAGGCGAGGTCGATGAAGGCGTCCTCGTGATGGATGATGGTCTCGCAGGCCTTGTAGATGTCGTTGCGGAGGTTCTCGGTCCAGATTTCCGGGTTTTCGTCGATGAAGGTGCGGAAGAGCTTCATGGCCGAGACGGTGTGAAGCGACTCGTCACGGGCCGACCATGTCACGATCTGGCCCATGCCCTTCATCTTGTTGAAGCGCGGGAAGTTCATCAGGATGGCGAAGGAGGCGAAAAGCTGCACGCCCTCGGTGAAGCCGCCGAAAACGGCCAGCGTCTTGGCAATGTCTTCCTTCGTCTCGACGCCCCATTCCTGCATGTAGTCGAACTTGGCCTTCATCTGGTCGTATTTCAGGAAGGCTTCGTATTCGGCTTCCGGCATGCCGATCGTGTCGAGGAGATGGCTGTAGGCCGAGATATGAACCGTCTCGATGTTGGAGAAGGCCGCCAGCATCATCTGCACTTCGGTCGGCTTGAAGACGCGCGAATAGTGCTTCATGTAGCAATTGTTCACTTCGACGTCGGCCTGCACGAAGAAGCGGAAAATCTGCGTCAGCAGGTTGCGCTCGGGCTCGGTCAGCTTCTTCGCCCAGTCCTTCACGTCGTCGGCCAGCGGCACTTCCTCCGGCAGCCAGTGGATGCGCTGCTGCGTCAGCCAGGCGTCATAGGCCCAGGGGTAGCGGAAGGGCTTGTAGACGTGACGTTCTTCGAGGAGGGACATGGGGATTCTCATTGCCGAATAAGTTAGAGACACGAATGGCCCGGTTTGACACCGGGCCATGCTGTTAACGCGCTACTGACAGGCGAGGCATTCCTCGTAGTCGTTGCTTTGCGCTTCGGCGGCGACTTGGTCGAGCGTCAGCACGTCGAGTTTCCTGGCCGGCACAAGCGAAACGACTTCGGCCCTTTCGGCGCGCTGGATCGACAGCGAGCGGCAGTAGTAGAGGCTCTTCACGCCCTGCTTCCAGGCCAGAATATGGAGCTTGTTGAGGTCGCGCTTGTGGACGTCGGCGGCCAGGAAGAGGTTCACCGACTGGGCCTGGTCGATCAGCGGCGCGCGGTCGCCCGCATGCTCGACGACCCAGCGCTGGTCGAGCTCGAAGGCGGTCTTGAAGACATCCTTCTCCTCGTCCGAGAGGAAGTCGAGATGCTGCACCGAGCCGCCGCTGGTGACGATGGAGGACCATGTCTCGTCGTCGTTGCGGCCCTTCTGCTCCAGCAGTTTCGTCAGATGACGGTTGCGGACGTTGAAGGAGCCCGACAGCGTCTTGTGGGTGAAGGAGTTGGCCGCAATCGGTTCGATGCCCGGCGAGGTGCCGCCGGTGATGATCGAGATCGAAGCGGTGGGCGCGATCGCCGTCTTGTTGGAGAAGCGCTCGTTGAAGCCGTATTCGGCCGCGTCGGGACAGGCGCCGCGCTCTTCAGCAAGCTTCTTCGAGGCAGCGTCGACGCCTTCCTTGATACGGGTGAACATGCGCTTGTTCCAGACCTTGGCCATGACGCCCTCGAAGGGGATCATGTTGGCTTGCAGGTACGAGTGGAAGCCCATGACGCCGAGGCCGACCGAACGCTCGCGCATGGCGGCGTATTTGGCGCGGGCCATTTCGCCGGGCGCGCGGTCGATGAAGTCCTGCAGCACATTGTCGAGGAAGCGCATCACGTCCTCGATGATGGTCGGGTGGTCCTGCCACTCGTTATAGGTTTCGAGATTGAGCGAGGAGAGGCAGCAGACGGCCGTGCGCTGCTCGCCATGCTGGTCGATGCCGGTGGGCAGCGTGATCTCGGCGCAGAGGTTGGAGGTTTTTACCTCGAGGCCGGCAAGCTTGTGGTGCTCGGGACGCGCGTTGTTCACCGTGTCCTTGTAGATGATATAGGGCTCGCCGGTTTCGATGCGCGAGGTCAGCAGGCGGATCCAGAGCGAGCGGGCCGAGACGGTTTTCTGGACCGTCTTGTCCTTGGGGCTCAAGAGCGCCCATTCGGTATCGGCCTCGACGGCACGCATGAAGGCATCCGACACCAGCACACCGTGATGCAGGTTCAGCGCCTTGCGGTTGGGGTCGCCGCCGGTGGGGCGACGCATTTCCATGAATTCCTCGATCTCGGGGTGATCGATCGGCAGATAGACCGCCGCCGAGCCGCGGCGCAGCGAGCCCTGGCTGATGGCCAGCGTCAGCGAATCCATCACGCGGATGAAGGGGATGATGCCGCTCGTCTTGCCGTTGCCGCCGACCGTCTCGCCGATGGAGCGCAGATTACCCCAATAGGAGCCAATGCCGCCGCCCTTGGCCGCGAGCCAGACATTCTCGTTCCAGAGGCCGACAATGCCGTCGAGGCTGTCACTCGCTTCGTTGAGGAAGCAGGAAATCGGCAGGCCGCGCTGGGTGCCGCCATTGGACAGGACCGGCGTCGCCGGCATGAACCAGAGTTTCGAAATGTAATCGTAAAGCCGCTGGGCATGGCCTTCGTCGCCCTTGTCGGCATAGAAGGAGGCCACACGCGCAAACATGTCCTGATAGGACTCGCCGGGCATCAGATAACGGTCGCGGAGCGTCGCCTTGCCGAATTCGGTCAGCAGGGCATCGCGCCCGTGATCGACCTTCACGCGGGGGCGGCCATCCATCTGGACCGCTTGATATTGCTCACCGAATACCATCTCGGGTTCGGCCCTGACGCGCGATCCAGCGCGCACGCGGCTGACCCGCCCCTCACCCGTGATGATTGCCGACAGGCTGGCCTCGACCTCACTCATGTCCACCGCTTTCGACGTGTCGTTCAGCATTCTGGTCCCCCGTATCGCCTTGTCGGCCGCCCCCGAAAAGGCAAAAAGTCACTGCCCCGGCGGCTGGATAAACCATCGCCGTCTCCCTGCCCAGTACACCGGGCAGAACTCAACAGGTTCATGATTGCGCCGCCGCCTCGGTTCGAACCCCCAATGAGCAGAGCGCGTCCAGATATAGTAGCTGGCAGTGCCGCGAGGTCAATCGGTAGTATGAACTACGCGCCAAAAAAATGGTAAACGGTGCCGGGCCGGACTGGCGGCCGAAGAAATTTCCGTTGCATATTCAATGAGTTGATTCTGCCGATCCAATTTCGAGGACAGGACCCCATGCCCGACGCGACGCCCGAAGCGATGAGCCGACGGACGCTCTACCCCGAGATCGAGCCCTATCGGACCGGCACGCTGAAAGTGTCCGATTTGCACAGCATCTATTTCGAGGAATGCGGCAATCCAAAGGGCAAACCGGTCGTCATCGTGCATGGCGGGCCTGGTGGCGGCACCAACCCGACGATGCGGCGCACGCACAATCCGGACGCCTATCGAATCATCCTGTTCGACCAGCGCGGCTGCGGGAAGTCGACGCCGCATGCCGAGCTTGCCGAGAACACGACCTGGGATCTCGTGGCCGACATGGAGCGGCTGCGCGAACATCTCGGGCTCGAGCGCTGGCAGCTCTGCGGCGGTTCCTGGGGCTCGACGCTCGCGCTCGCCTATGCCGAGACGCATCCGGCCCGTGTCAGCGAGATCATCCTGCGCGGCATTTTCACGCTGCGGCCGCGCGAGCTCCAGTGGTTCTATCAGGAGGGGACCGACGCGCTCTTTCCCGATGCCTGGGAGGACTTCGTCGCGCCGATCCCGGAAGCCGAGCGCGGCAACCTGATGGCCGCCTATTACAGGCGCCTGACCGGCGACAATGAGGCCGAGAAGCTTGCCTGTGCGCGGGCATGGAGCATATGGGAGGGGACGACGCTGTCGCTCCATTCCGACCCCGAACGCGTCAAACGCTTCGCCGACGGGCACTTCGCCCTCGCCTTCGCGCGGATCGAATGCCACTACTTCATGAACCGGGGGTTCTTCGAGCCGCAGGACCAGTTGATCCGCGACGCTGGCCGGCTTGCCGGCATTCCCGGCGTCATCGCGCAGGGGCGCTACGATGTGGTGACGCCGATGTTCACGGCCTGGGAACTGTCGAAGGCCTGGCCGGGTGTCGAGCTCAACATCGTGCCGGATGCCGGGCATACGGCGACCGAGCCCGGTATTGTCGATGTGATGGTCAGGGCAAGCGACCGCTTCGCCTCAACCAGGGGCTGACGCGGCCCATGCATATTCTCTATCTGGTCAACGCGCTCGACTCCGGGCCCGGCGTGCTGCTCGATGAAGCCGGGCGGGCGGGCGCAGAAGCAACGCTGATCCATACGACGGAAGCGCGCGACCTTGCGACCGGCGAGCCCCGCGACGTGCCGGCGGCGGCCGACGGTTTCGACGGGCTCGTGGTCCTTGGCGGCGTCATGGGCGTTTATGAGGACGACCGTCATCCCTTCATCGAGAAAACGCGGCGGCTGGTGCGCGCCTTTCATGCGGCGGAAAGGCCGGTGATGGGCGTCTGCCTCGGTGCACAGATCGTGGCGAGTGCTTTCGGTGCGCCCGTCTACAAGATGAGCGAGAAGCTCGATACGCATGAGGAATGGGGCTTCCTGCCGCAGACATGGGAAGCACCGGCGGCGGAAGACCCGCTGCTCGGCGACGCGGCGCCGGGGCTTCACATCATGCATTGGCATGGCGACACGTTCGACCTGCCCGACGGCGCGGTGCGTCTCGCGACGCGCGCGGCCTGCCCCAACCAGGCCTACCGGATCGGTACGCGCATCTATGGCTTCCAGTTCCATCTCGAAACCACACGCGACATTCTCGACGAATGGACGCGCCTGCGGGCCCTCGCCGTCAGTATGGGCCGTGCGGAAATCGAAGCGATCATCGAGCCGCAGATCGCGGCGCATCTCGGGCCGCAGGAAGCCTTTGCGCGAACCGTCATGCGGCGCTGGATGGCGCTCGCCTAGAAATTCACACGGCGAGAAATCGCGCCGTCGACCACGAGATTGGTGCCGGTGGTGAAGGAAGATGCCGGGCTTGCGAGGAATACGGTCGCGTTGGCAATGTCCTGCGGTGTCGCCATGCGGCCGGTCGGATTGCGCTCCATCGCCTGCCTGAACGTGTCGGGCATGTGCTGCTCGATCATGTCCCAGACGCCGCCCTTGAAATAGACTGTGCCGGGCGAGACCGTGTTGACGCGCACATGCGCGCCGGCATGCTGGCGGGCAAGGCCCTTGGCATGATGGATCTGCGCCGCCTTCAAGGCACCATAGGAATTGGCGCCATCGCTTTCGGCGGCCGAGATCGAGGAAATGAAGGTGGCCGAAGCGTCGCCCGACTTCTTTGCCGCTTCGGTGAGGAAGGGCAGCGCGGCCTCGAAAGCGTTGACGGCACCAAGTACGTCAATCTCGAAGCAGGCGCGCCAGGACTTCTCGTCATTGCCATTCTGGAGTGCGCTGGCATTGGCAACCAGAATGTCGAGGCCGCCCAGCGCCCCCGCCGTGTCGGCAATCCACTGTTTCAGGCCCTCGCCGTCGGCTATGTCGGCCTTACCACCCAGCGCCTTGACGCCCTTCTTCGAGAGCGCGGCAACGGCCTCGTTCACCTGGTCGGCATTGCGGGCGCAGATCGCCACATCGGCACCTTCGGCCGCCAGCGTTTCGGCGATGGCGCGGCCGATGCCGCGCGTGCCGCCGGTGACGATGGCCTTCTTGCCTTTCAGACCGAGATCCATGATGCGCCCCTCATTCCGTTTGTTTCGTTGGCGGCACTCTAGCGGGCGGCGCGCAGCGAACCAAGGGGATCAGGAACGACCGGTATCGGCGATGAACTGTTCGCGCAGAAATCGGAGCGTCTCGGCAAACCTGGCGCGCAATGTCGTCAGCGTGGTCTCCCGCGGTGGCGGATCGAGATCGAGCCCGACCTGATGCACGGCGCCCTCGCTGACCTGCATGGCGACCAGTTCGACACCGCCGACCCGGGTGCGGGCGCCTTCCTTGATGTCCTTGCCGAGGCGGGAGCGCATGAATTCTTCGAGCGTCAGCGGACGCTCCTCGGGCTCGAAGGCCAGACCGTAGATGTCGGCGATCGAGGCGGCACCGGCACCGGCTTCCAGCACGAAATCGACCGTGCCGGCGTCCTTCGCCCTGGCGCGCGATTTGCGGACACCAAACAGGCGATCGAGCGTTGCCACCGCATCGGCCGTCGTCAGCATCATCACGATGTCGCCGGGCATGACGCCCTCGTTGAGGCCTTCGGTGCGGACCACGCCGTCGCGCATCACCGAAATGACGGTGGTACCTGCCGGCAGGGGCAGACGCGTCATCTGGCGGAGCGCCAGAATGCTCATCGGATCGACCGTATAGGCAACGACGCTCTTGCCCTTGCCGGCCGGCAGGTCGAGTTCGACGCGGCGGCGCGGTGCTGCGCGCGGCGGCAGCTCGACCTCGGCCAGACGCGCGGCCCAGGACACGGTCCACCCCTGCAAAATCAGCGAGGCCAGCACGATCACATAGACCACACTGAACATCATGTGGGCGCCCTCGACACCCGACAGAATCGGAATGGTGCCAAGGAAGATCGGGACGGCGCCGCGCAGACCGACCCAGGAGACAAAAGCCGTCTCGCGCGCCGCGAAGCGATAGGGCAGGAGGCACAGGACCACCGCGACCGGACGGGCAACGACGATCAGGACCAGCGCGACGCCAAGCGCCGGCAGAAGCACTGGCAGAAGCGCCGAGGGCGTGACCAGCAGACCCATCATCAGGAACATGCCGATCTGGGCGAGCCAGGCCATGCCGTCGGAGAAGCGCGCGATCTCGCTGGTCGCCCGGTGCGGATTGTTGCCGAGCGTGAAGCCGACCAGATAGACCGCCAGAAAGCCGCTGGCCCCCAAACTCTGCGTCAACGCAAAGACCAGAAGCGCCAGCGCGCCGGCCAGAATCGGATAGAGGCCGGCCGAGAGTTCCAGCCGGTTGACCGCGCGCAACACGAAAGCGCCGCCGAGAAGGCCGAAAAGGATGCCGCCCACCATCTGCCAGAGAAAGTCCCAGAAGAAGTCGACCGCCGATTCCCAGCTGGCAATGGCCTGACCGTCGACAATGATCGTGACCAGCGCCAGGGTCAGAAAAATTGCCATCGGGTCGTTGACGCCCGACTCGACCTCAAGCGTGGCAGCCACACGCGACTTCAGGCGCAGCCCCCGCAGATGCAGCAGGAAAAACACCGCGGCCGCGTCGGTCGAGCCGACGATCGCGCCGAGCAACATCGCCTCGGCCCAGCCGAGCCCGAACAGGAACTTCGCCGCAAGTCCCGTGATTGCCGCGGTGAGCACGACGCCGACGGTCGCCAGCAGCACGGCGGGCCCGAAGGCCCGGGTCAGAGCCTCCCGGCTCGTTCGCAAGCCGCCATCGAACAGGATCAGGGCCAGCGCAAAGGAACCGACCAGATAGGCAACCGAAAAGTCGTGAAAAACGATGCCACCCGGCCCGTCTTCGCCGGCCAGCATGCCAAAGGCCAGAAAGACCAGCAGCAAGGGGGCCCCAATCCGCGAGGACAGGACACCCGCGAAGATCGAGAAGGTGATCAGCGCTGCGGAAACCAGAATGATCTGGTTGGCAAAATCCATCGACGACTCAACCTGGCCCCGGCCCCTTGCTGCTGTCGGGCCCGAGACATATCGCTCAAGGTTCCCCTACGTCAGACAATTGCCCGGAAAAATGGAAAGACGGGTTCGTGCTCGGCTATAGTGTAAGACAAATAACAACCGGACCGCTGCGAAAAACGGGCGGGTGCCGACAAAATGGGAGGATGAGATGGATCTCGCCATGCGGGCCGAAGATGTCGCGTTTCGCGACGAGGTCAGGGCCTTTCTCGCGGAGAACCTGACCGACGATCTGAAGGCCCATGCGCGACTGACGCCCGGCATTCTGGCCGACCAGGATCTGCGCGTCGAATGGCTGAAGCGGCTCAACAAGCGCGGCTGGGCCGCACCCGCCTGGCCCAAGCAATATGGCGGCGCGGGCTGGAACGTGATGCAGCGCTTCATCTGGTCGTCGGAATGTGCAGCGGCGGGCGCGCCCGTGAGCTCCAATATGGGTCTTTCCATGGTCGGCCCGACGCTGATGGGTCACGGCACGGACGAACAGAAAGCCTATTATCTGCCGCGCATCCTGAACGGCGAGGACTGGTGGTGCCAGGGCTATTCGGAACCGGGCTCGGGCTCGGACCTCGCAAGCCTGCAATGCCGTGCCGATTCAGACGGCGACGACTACATCATCAACGGCACCAAGCTCTGGACCACGGGCGCGCATCAGTCGAACAAGATGTTCTGCCTCGTGCGCACCGATCCGAATGCTGCGAAGAAGCAGGAAGGCATTTCCTTCATTCTGATCGACGATTTCCAGGCCAAGGGCATCAAGGTCGACCCGATCATCACGCTGGCGGGCGACCATGAAGTGAACCAGGTCTTCTTCGATGATGTGCGTGTGCCGAAGAAGAATCGCGTAGGCGCGGAAAACAATGGCTGGACCGTTGCCAAGTATCTGCTGGAATTCGAGCGCGGCGGCGCGGCGCATGGCGCCAATCTGCGCAATGCGCTCAACAAGCTGCGTGTGGTGGCAAACACCGAACATGCGGGCGACGGCTCGAAGCTGATCGACGATCCAGCCTTCCGCCGCAAGCTCGACGAAACCGAAGTCGAAGTGACGGCGGTCGAATTCACCGAGCACCGCATCATGTCGCAGCTTTCCAACGGGCAGAATCCGGGGGCAGCGGCTTCCATCATCAAACTGCGCGGCGCCGACACCAACCAGAAAATCACCGAGCTGGGAGTGGAGGCCATTGCCTATTACGTGCAACCCGACGTGATCGAGGCCCGCACCTGGGGCGCCAATGTACCGCCGGTCGGCCCCGACCACACGCTGATGGTGATGCCCAAATATCTCAATACACGGGCGCAGACGATTTTCGGCGGCTCGAACGAGGTCCAGCGCAACATCATGGCAAAGGCAGTGCTCGGACTGTGAATCAATGAATGCGCCGGTTGAAAGCAAAAATCGGGCGGCGGCGCCGAAGCGCAACAGCGACGTTGCCGCCGCCCGTTCCGGCAAGGCAAGGCGGGGCATCGATTTTCTGAACCCCGCGGGCGATGCGGGACTTTCGGGACCCGGCTCCGTCTCGTGGCGGGTGAGTGCCAACCCTGTTGCCCTGGGCGTCGGCGGGATTGCGGCCGTGATCCTCGAACTTGCCGAGCCCGCCATCCGCGCCGGTGTCTGGGACCATTCGACCTTCAAGGTTGATCCGATCCGGCGCATGGAGAATACCGGTCTCGCGGCGATGGCGGTGACCTATGGCCCGACAAAGGCCGCGCAACTGACCTTCGACCGGGTGACCCGCATGCATCAGCGCGTCAGCGGTCTCACGCATGAGGGCAAGCCTTACGAAGCAATGGATCCCGAATTGCTGACCTGGGTGCATGTGACGGCGGCCTGGGGTTTTCTCAATGCCTTCATCCGCCATGTCGACCCCGGCCTCAGTCGCGCCGATCAGGACCGCTACTATGCCGAGGGTGAAGTCGTCGGCAAGAGCTTCGGTGCACAATGGGTGCCCACTTCGGTTGCGGAGGTCGAGGCCTACATGCGCGAGATGGGACCGCGGCTCTATGCCAACGAGACGATCCACGAGTTTCTGGCGCTGGTGCGCAATGCGACACCGATTGGCGCCGCCGGCAAGCCTGTACAGCGGCTTTTCGCCGCCGCCGCCATCGATCTCCTTCCCGACTGGCTACAGAAGCAGACAGGTGTCGACATCTCGCCAATCACAAGGATGACGCTGCGTCCGGCCTTGCGAACGCTGGCAAGGACCGCGCGCTTCGCCCAGCGTTTTGCCGATGGGCCGCCGCAACAGGCTTGCCGACGGATGGGTGTGTCGACAGACTGCCTGTTGTGACACCCCTTCCCGACAATGATTGACGACGCAAAATGAATCTCGATCTCACGCCGGCCGATGCCGCCTTCCGCGACGAAGTGCGCGCCTTTCTCGACGAAAATCTGACGCCGGGACTTGCGGAAGCGGGACGGTTGACGACATCGGTCTTCACCGACAGGGACTGGAACCTCGCCTGGCAGAAGGTGCTCTACAAGAAGGGCTGGGTGGCGCCGAGCTGGCCAGTCGAGTATGGCGGCACCGGCTGGAGCGAGATGCAGAAATATATCTGGGCCTCGGAATGCACGCGCGCCGGCACGCCGAACCTGTCTCCCATGGGCTTGCGAATGTGCGGTCCGATGCTGATGAAGTTCGGTACGCCCGCGCAGAAGGAATTCTACCTGCCGCGCATTCTTTCAGGCGAGGACTACTGGTGTCAGGGCTATTCGGAGCCGGGCTCGGGCTCCGACCTCGCCTCGCTGCAATTGAAGGCGGTGAGCGACGGCGACGACTACGTGCTCAACGGCACCAAGATCTGGACCACGCATGCGCATTTCGCCAACCGCATGTTCTGCCTCGTGCGTACCGACGGCAGCGGCAAGCCGCAGGAAGGCATCACCTTTCTGCTGCTTGACATGGACACGCCAGGCATAAAGGTCGAGCCGATCATCACGCTCGCCGGCGAGCATGAAGTGAACCAGGTCTTCTTCGACGATGTGCGCGTGCCGAAGAAGAACATCGTCGGCGCGGAGAATCAGGGCTGGACCGTCGCCAAATATCTGCTGGAGTTCGAGCGCGGCGGCGCCTTTGCGGCGTCACTCGCCGTCGGGCTCGAAAAAATCCGCGAAATCACTGCCAGCGAGCGGGCCGGCGACGGCAAGCGCCTTGCCGACGATCCTGCCTTTTCACGCAAGATCGCCGAAGCGGAAATCGAGGTGAAGGCGATGGAGATGACCGAACATCGCGTGATGGCGGAGCTGGCGGGCGGCAAGAACCCCGGCCCCGCTTCTTCGATGCTCAAGGCGCGCGGCACCGAGATGCGCCAGCGGCTCGACGAAATCGCCATTGAAACCATCGCCTATTATGCCGGCGTCGAGCAGATGGCGGCACGTGCGCCCGGTTCCAATGTCGAGCCTGTGGGCCCGGCGGACGGGATGGTCTTCATGCCAACCTATCTCAACAACCGCGCCGCCTCGATCTATGGCGGTTCGAACGAGGTTCAGCGCAACATCATGGCGAAGCTGGTGCTGGGGCTCTAGCGGCGTTCGAGACCGCTGCGCCTAGGTGGATCTGAGCCTGGCCAGGACGTGCGGCAATCGAATCACGATCCAGGCGGCAGTGATGACATTGCCAAGCAGGACGATGGCGATGCCCCACAACACACCCGCTCTTCGCTCCGGTTCAAGCAGGACGACAAGCCCTGCCACCAGCACGAATCCGAGATAGAGATCGGCCAGCGTTACCACGCCCCAAGGTTCCGCCAGCATCATTGCCAGGACCGGCACCACGGAGCCGCCTGCCACAAATCCCCAGATGATGGCACCGGCAAAGACAAGGCCGAGCACGGCCGACAGGATACGAAGGACGATCATCTAGGCATCTTCCTTCAGGGCGCGGGCGATCAGCAGCGTTGTCGTCTGGGTGAAGATCGTTTCGTCACTCTGATTCATCAGGATGTGCCGGTTCCTGACCACGCCACGATCAGGCTTCGAGGATGACGGCTTCGTCTCGATGCATTCGATGACGAGGCGAAGCGTGTCGCCAAGTCTTGCGGGCTTGTGAAAGCGCACCTCGTCATAGCCCAGCGCACCGATGACGGCGGTTTCCTCCGGCAGGCGCGAGGCAAGCCAGAGAACCACGGCCTGAATATGCGTGCCGCAAGCGGTGAGTGCTCCATAGACGGATTTCGCGGCGGCGCCCTCGTCGACATGGAAGGGCTGCGGGTCCCACTTCGTGGCGAAGGAGACGATCTCGTCCTTCGTCATTTCGTAGGTCGCCGGTATGTCGTGCCGCTCGCCCAAGGTAAAATCGTCGAAATAACGCATGGCCGCTCCCGGAAAGCAAAAGGCCCGCGCAAGTTGCGCGGGCCTTGAGCATAAGACGGTTTGACGGATCAGGCGAACTCGAACAAGCCTGCCGCACCCATGCCGCCACCGATGCACATGGTGACGACGCCGTATTTGACGTTCTGGCCAGCCTGCTTGCGACGACGGCCTTCGAGCAGAATATGGCCGGTGCAGCGCGCACCGGTCATGCCGAAGGGGTGGCCGATGGCAATCGAGCCGCCATTGACGTTGTACTTTTCGGGATCGATGCCGAGACGATCGCGGCTGTAGAGGCACTGGCTCGCGAAAGCCTCGTTCAGTTCCCAAAGGTCGATGTCGTCGATCTTGAGCCCGTGACGGTCGAGGAGGCGCGGGATCGCGAAGACCGGGCCGATGCCCATTTCGTCGGGCTCGCAGCCGGCGACGGCAAAGCCGCGGAAGACGCCGAGAATGTCCGAGCCGTTCTTTTCGGCTTCCTTGCGCTCCATCAGCACGACGGCGGCGGCGCCATCCGAGAGCTGCGAAGCGTTGCCGGCGGTCACGTATTTGCCTTCCTTGACCTTCTGGCCGTTCTTGAAGACGGGCTTGAGACCCTGAAGCGATTCAAGTGTCGTTTCCGGACGGTTGCATTCGTCCTTCTCGACCGTGTAGTCGACCAGTGATTCCTCGCCGGTCTCCTTGTTGACCACCTTCATCTTGGTCTTCATCGGAACGATTTCGTCCTTGAAGATGCCGTTCTTCTGCGCGGCCGCGATGCGCTGCTGGCTGCGCAGCGAATACTCGTCCTGATACTCGCGGGAAACGCCGTAGCGCTCGGCGACGATTTCGGCGGTCTCGATCATCGCCATCCAGAGTTCCGGCTTTTCCTGCATCAGCTTTTCTTCGGTCAGGCGGTTGTAGTTCTGACCGCCCATCTGCACGAGCGAGATCGATTCGACGCCGGCACCGATGGCGCAGGGCACGCCTTCGTTCACAATGCGGCCGGCGGCCATGGCGATCGTCTGAAGGCCGGAAGAGCAGAAACGGTTGACCGTGGTGCCCGAGGTCGTCACCGGGCAGCCGGCCCAGATCGCGGCGAGACGGCCGACATTCATGCCGGTCGCCCCTTCCGGGGCGCCACAGCCCATAATGACATCTTCGACCTGTGCCGGGTCGATCTTGGCGCGCTCGATGGCGTGCTTGATCGTGTGGCCGGCCATGGCGGCGCCATGGGTGTTGTTGAAGCCACCGCGGCCGGCCTTGGCAAGGCCGGTGCGGGCGGTGGACACGATGACTGCTTCTCTGGACATGGACGGTCTCCCGAGGGGTTGGTGTTTCTGAGCCGGGTTTCCCGATCCATGCGGATTTTGGCCACCCATGCGGGCGGTCCCGGCGCGTTGAGGCGCACATTAAACGCCTTGCCGAACCCGTCAAAGCGGAATCTCGGGCCGATTCCGTAGCGTTTGTGAGGCTTTGCTGTCGGATTTTGAACAGGTACCCGTTTCCCGCAGCGCCTCATTCTCGCCTTGAAATTTCCCCGTAACCGCCCCTTCATCACCTGCATCGGGTCACATTCGACCGTCATGCTGTTTCCATCGAAGGGGCCGCCCGGCGCGCGCCCAAGCGTAAGGGGACAGATACAATGAAACGAATGCTGATCGTGACTGCCCTCGGTTTCACGACCGCCATTGGCGCGGCACTGGCCGCAAAGACCGCGGTCGCCGCCGATCCGTTGCCGATGCCCCGTCCCGCCGCACAGGAGATCGCGTTCGACGCGGCGGCCGGAATCGAGACCCGCATGATCCTGATCAGTGCCATCGATCCCGCCACCGCGCGATCGACAGGCTATGGCGTCAATGACGCCCAGCGCGTCACCTTCCCTGTCTATTTTGCCGACGATCAGACTGCACCCGGCCGCGAGGCCCAGAAGGTGCTGCGCGCGCTTGCCGAAGAGATCACCTATCGAGGTCTGACGAACATCACCGTGATGCCGTCATCGGCTGCCACGAGCGCCGACTACACCACCCAGATCGCCGCCGAGCGGCGCGCCGCCGCCGTCACTGCCGCGCTTGTCGAAAGCGGCGTGCCCGAACGCTGGATCGCGGTTTCGCCGGGGCTGGCCTCCGACGTCTGACAGTTCCTCCGCGGCAGCTTGTTCCTCGCAAGCGGTCGCGTCCTCGAAAGGCCCGGCGTCGCCCTCCCCTCACCCGACCCCCACCGGGGCGACGCCGGGCCCTTCATCTCCTCCTCGTATGGCATTCGGCGGCGTCCCAACGGATGCTGCCGTTCTTGTTTCAGGTGCCCGGAGCGTCTAGATAGAGCGCCATTGGCACTCCAAACCTCCCGGTCGTTTTCATGAGCCCTTCCACAGTCGACACAAGCGGATTCGGCGCCTATGCCGGTCCGGTGCTGCGCGCCGAAAGCGGCGGGCCCTTTCTCTTCGAGATCGGCGCGCACCATCTCAACGGCGCCGACCGCCTGCATGGTGGCATGATGATGGCGCTGGCCTCGATCGTCCTCGGTGAGATCGCAAAGGAGACCGCGCGGACCAGAACGCCTGACGCCCAGGTCAAGCCGCTGTCGCTCAATTGCGATTTCGTCAGCGCCGGTGAAAAGGGAGAAACGGTCGAAGGTCGTGCCGAGGTGACGCGTGCGACGCGGACCGTGCTTTTCATTTCGGGTGAACTCCGCGTCGGCAGCCGTATCCTGATGACGGCAACCGGCGTCTATGCGATCGGGGAGCCGGCAGCGCAGTGAGTGCGGGGCTTCCCTCTCCGGTGTTCGTTGCACCGCCGCCGGGCTACATGCCCTCGGCGCTGCGCGATCCCTTCGAAGCCCATGTGGGACCGTTGTTCGAGCGCACGGAAGCCGACGGCACGCGCATTTTCGCCTTCATTGCCGATCCGCGTCATGTCGATGAAACAGGCGCCGTGCATGAAGGCATGCTGATGACATTTGCCGACGCCTTTATCGGCGGTGCCGCCAACCACGCCGCAGGCGGCGACTGTGTGACATTGAGCATGCAGGCCAGCTTTCTGGCCGAAGCGCGTACAGGCGACGTCATCGAATGCCGGACCCAGGTCGACCGCGTCACGCGCGCCATCATTTTCGCGTCCGGCCGCTTCTCCGTGCGCGGCGAAGACGTGATGACGGCCACCAGCCTCTGGAAGGTTCTCGGCGCGCGGTAAAGGCCGGCTTTGCGGCTGGACAATGTGCCCGCAAGGGTTTTTGCTAGGGCCAACCGAACCAAGAAAAGCCAGGGAGACGCGCGATATGGCGATCAATTACGACGTGCTGATGGGCCTCAAGGCCGAGGGGCAGGAATTCAGTTATGGCGACCGCGAGACGATGCTCTATGCGCTGGGTATCGGTTTCGGGCGCGACCCGATGGACGAGAAGGAACTGGCTTTCGTCTATGAGAAGAATCTCAAGACGGTGCCGACACTTGCAACCGTCATCGCCTGGGGTGCCGGCGCCATCGGCAACAGCGGCATCAACTATGCGATGGTCGTGCATGGCGAACAGAAGCTGAAGCTCTACAAGCCCTTGCCGGTCGCGGCCCAGATCGTGACCGACAGCCGCGTCGTCGGCGCCTGGGACAAGGGCGAGGGCAAGGGTGCCATTATCGTCACCGAGACCAACATCAACGAGAAGAAGGGTGGCGACAAGCTCTGTACACTGACGTCGACGATCTTCGCGCGCGGCGATGGCGGCTTCGGCGGACCGCGCGAAGGCGCGCCCGAGCCGCACAAGCTGCCCGAGCGCGAACCCGACATGAGCATCGACGCAGAAACCCTTCCGGGACAGGCCCTTCTCTATCGCCTGTCGGGCGACCGCAACCCGCTGCACTCCGATCCCGAATTCGCGAAAGCCGTCGGATTCCCCAAACCGATCCTGCACGGACTGTGCACCTACGGCACATGTTGCCGCGCGATCATTTCGCAGGCGCTGGACTACGATCCGACGCGGATCACCGGTTTCGACGTGCGCTTTTCGGCACCTGTATTTCCCGGCGACACGATCACGGTCGACCTCTGGAAAGACAAGGGAATCATATCGTTCCGGGCGCGCGTCAAGGCGCGGGACGCGGTCGTCATCAACAACGGCAAATGCAGCGTGAAGGACTGAAGACCCCCCCCTCTGTCACGCAACTGTCACAAAACTGTCACAAAACCGGTTCGACCCCTTGCGGAGGTCACGCGCCGGGCGCATAAATCCGGTCGCCGGGCGGGGATAACTCCGCCCGGCGTTTTCGTGAGCACCGCGCAAAAAAGATGTCCCCGCTTTTCGACACCCCGCCCGACGGGGATAACCCGTTCGCGGCCGCGCAACCGGCCGGGGCGGCGCCCATGCCGGCGCAAGACGATCCGTCAACGGACGATCTGCTGGAACAGATGGAAGCGCTGATGGCCGCCGGCGCGCAACAGGCCGCGCTCGACCATGCCGAGGCTGTGGCCGCGACATGGATCGGTGGCCGGCGACCACCAGGGCTTGCGGCGGCACTGGCACGCTGCCTGATCGACATGGGCGCGCCCGAACGCGCCGCGGCGCTGATCGAACCGCTGGTCGCCGAGGGCAGCGCCGGGACCGGCGCGCTGACCGCGATGGCCCGCGCACTCGGTCTTTGCGGCCGGCACCAGGAAGCGCTTTCCCTGCTGACCGAGGCGAGCTGGCTCGACGGACGGTCGAGCGAGGTGCTGCTGGCGCTGGGACTGGCGCGACTGACGTCCGACGACATTCCGCGCGCGATCGGCGATTTCGAACGCGTGCTGCGACTGGCGACCGGCGAGAGCATGGCCGATGCGGCGGCCCGCGCCGAGGCGCATTTCCGTCTCGGCGAATGCTGGGCCGCGATGGACGAGGCGACGCGGGCTGCGCGGCATTTCCGGGCCGCGCAGGCGAACGATCCGGCCGACCGGCGCGGCGCGGCGATCCGCCTGGCCGAGATCGATGCGTCCGGTCCGCCGAAACGGGCGAGTGCCGCCTATGTGCGGGCGCTGTTCGACGGCTATGCGCCGCGCTACGACACGCATATGACCGGCGCACTGGCCTATTGCGGGCCCGACATCCTGCGCCGGGCGGCCGAGGCGGCCGGACTTGCGGCCGATGGCAGCGCCGAGGCCGTCGATCTGGGCTGCGGCACCGGCCTTTCGGGTGCCGCCTTCCGTCCCTTCTGCCGTAAACTTGCCGGCGTCGATCTCAGCCCGCGCATGACGGCGGCGGCCGAGGCCAGCGGCTATTACGACCGCGTGGCGACCGGCGACCTCCTGCGCTTTCTGGCCGGCGAGGATGATGGCGCCTTCACGCTGGCGATCGCCTGCGACACGCTGATCTATCTCGGCGATCTCGGACCGCTTTTCGCGGCGCTGGCCCGCGTCCTGACGCCGGGCGGCCGTTTCGTCTTCTCGACCGAGAAATCCGATGCCGCCGAAAGCGGCTATGCGATCGGCCCCGCGCGGCGCTTCCGGCACAGCGACACCTATCTGCGCGAGATGGCAGCGGCGCATGGTTTCGAAGTCACGCTGATCGAAACGGCGATTCTGCGCACCGAGAAGCGAAAACCTGTGGAAAGTCTCGTCGGCGTGACCAGAAGACTCTGACATCTGCTCTGCTGCATCTTTCGCAGACGCGTCATCCGACTTATTGTGGCGTGTCGAATGCCGGGACAGAGCGGGGGAACGAATGCGGCGACTGGCGGCTCTTGTTGCGCTCACGATGCTGGGCGGTGCCGATGCGGCGCGGGCCGAATGCGGCGGCGTGCTGGCGCTCTGCGCGGAGGACATGCCGGTCGAGCGGCCGGGCGCAGCGGAAGAAGAATATCAGCGGCTCGATGGCGGCGGCTTCGGCGGACCGCCGGCGGGCGACGGCAATGCCAGCATCTACACACTCGATGACGGCAGCACGGTGACGTTCGGCACGGCGGCGCCGAGCGCGCAGCCCTGGACCGCCTTTGACCGCAAGGCGGGCGATGCCGCGAGCTTCAAGCGCGAGGACGACGCCCGAACAGGCGACATCAATCCGCTCAACAAGGTCTGCGGTGCCGATGGCTGCCGCTAGGGGGATCACGACCCTGCTGCTGGCGGCCATGTTCTGTGCATCCCTGCCCGCTGCCGCGCATGCCCAGACTACACCGGTCTGGGAGCCCGGCGATCCGCTGCCCGATCTCGGTCCGGATCTGATGCCGGTGCCGGCGATCGTCACGGCGCGGGCGGATGCCGCCGTGACGCCGCTGCCGCCGCCACCGCGACCGGCCGCGGCGCCGACAGCGGCAAAGACGGCCGCCGAGCAACCCGGGGATACTTCCGACTTTCTCTGCGCCAAGGCTCCGGAAGGGGCGACTGCCGAGGTGCCGCCGCCTTTCAACGGCTGGCTGGTCCGGGTCTGCGCCCCACAGGGCCAGGCGCTGGTGCCGGTGAAGGGCAAGGCCTGGGTGCCGCATGGTTCAGCCGACACGGTTTCAATCCTGGCGTTGCCGCCCGGCGCGATACCGCCCGGCGGCGCGGGGTTCGATCCGCGCTATGATATTCGTTTCAGCGAATTTGCCGGCGTCGAGACGGATGGCGAGCGGCGGGCGCGCGCGACCGCGCTGATCCGCGCCGCAACACCCAATGGCGCCAAGCCGCCGCCGCATGACAGCGTCTGGCAACTCGATGCGCAGAGCAACATCGCGCTGCCCGGCGCGTCGGAAGCGGCGCGCTACAACATCTTCTTCTACGCCGCCAATGGCGAACCGAAGCGGATCATCGCCTGTCTCGACCAGTGCCGGCAGGCGCTGCATCTCGAAGTGCTGTCGGGCACGGAGGCCGCAGAAGTTCTCGGACAGTGAGGCCGCCGAGATAAATTGACATGATATGTGCCGATATCTAGAAGCGTCGGTGGATGCCGCTTCCCCTCACCCTTTCCTCCCGCGCATCAAGGGGTGCTTCGGAGGACAGCCCCCAAGAACACCTTCGTCCGGAAGCGCGGGGAACAGAGGAATATTTTATGACGCAAGGTTATGAACTCTATGGCGCCGAGGTCAGCTATTTCACCGGCAAGGTGCGTGCCTATCTGCGCTACAAGCGCATTCCCTTTTCGGAAGTGCTGGCGACGCGCGAGGTCTACCGGGACATCATCATGCCGCGGGTCGGCTGGCCGGTGATCCCGGTGGTGGTAACGCCGGAGGACGAGACCTGGCAGGATTCATCCGACATCATCGACCATTTCGAGGCGCGCTTTCCCGACGCACCGGTCTATCCGCAAGGCCCGCGGCAAAGGCTTGTCGCGCTCATCATCGAGGCCTGGGCCGACGAATGGCTGAAGATCCCGGCCATGCATTATCGCTGGACCAAGAATCGCGACTGGGTGATCGGCGAATTCGGCAAGCTGTCGCGGCCCGACCTCGACGAGGCCGGCCAACGCGAAATCGGCGAACAGACCGCGAAACCCTTTGCCGGGGCGTTGCCGGCGCTGGGCGCGACGCCGGAAACGGGACCTGCGATCGAGAAATCCTATGAGGGCCTGCTGGCCGAGCTCGATGCGCATTTCGCCGCGCATGACTTTCTTTTCGGCAGCAAGCCCTCGATCGGCGATTTCGGCCTCTACGGACCGCTTTACGCGCATCAATATCGCGATCCGGCGTCGGGCGAATTGATGAAGCGCATTGCGCCCCATGTTGCACGCTGGGTCGAGCGGATGTCGAAGCCGCCGCAACCCAAGGGCGGCGCGTTCCTCGCCAATGACGAAATCCCGGCGACGCTGAAGCCGGTGCTCGCGCGCATCATGCGCGAATGGCTGCCGGTGCTGCTGGCGACTGCCGGTGCCTTCAACACGCATCTGGCGACGCGGGATCCGGCCGACGCCGGAAAACCGCTGCCCCGCGCGCTCGGCATGCATGATTTCACGCTGGAGGGCGTGACCGGCAAGCGGGCCATTTTCACCTTCGATCTCTGGATGCTGCAGCGGGCGCTGGATTTCCTGCGCTCCCTCGAGGGCGAGACACGCGAAAAGGCGGCACTTGTGCTAAAAGAGGCGGACGGGGAGCGGCTTGCCGACTTCCCGGCGTTCCCGCGCCTTGCCCGGCGCAATTTTCAATTGGTACTCGAATGAGCGAAGGCGGTTTCTTCTCGCGTATCTTCCGGCGCCGGCCCACAACAGCGATCATCCCGGAAGCAGCACAGGAAGCACCGCCCGAATTTTCGAAGCGCAAAGGAGCCCCCATGTCGAGCGAAGGCCTGCACGAAGAAAACCTGTCCGCGGAAGCCCTCAACCTGCACCGCGCCATCGTCTCGCTGATGGAGGAGCTCGAGGCCGTCGACTGGTACAACCAGCGCGCCGAAGCCTGCAGCGATGCCGACCTCAAGAAGATCCTCGAACATAATCGCGACGAGGAAATCGAGCATGCGGTGATGGTGCTCGAATGGCTGCGGCGCAACAACAAGGTGTTCGACAAGGAATTGCGCGAACGGCTGTTCAAGGACGGGACGATCGGGAAGGATTGAGATATCGGATGCCACCACTTTCCACCCTCCCCTTGGGGAGGGTCAAACGGCTGCAAGCCGTTTGGGGCGGGGGTGCAGCGCGTACGGAGAGTTCGTACGCTCGCAATATCCACTGCGGCGCGACGCCTCCCCCTCCCCAAAAAATTCTTCGCTAGCTCGAATTTTTTGACCCGCCCCCAGGGGCGGGTGGGTCGACAGGCCACAAGGCGGTTCCTACCGCACCTGGCCGCCATCGACCACCAGCACCTCGCCGGTGACGAAGCTGGCACGGGAGCTCGCGAGATAAAGCGCGGCGTCGGCGATTTCCTCCACCGTGCCGAAGCGGCGCAGCGCCACTTCGCGCTTGATCCAGCGTTCCCAGGCTTCGGGGCGGTCCTTCGTGTTCCTGTCCCAGACGCCGCCTTCAAAAAGAATGTTGCCGGGCGCGATCGCGTTGACGCGGATGCCCTCCTTGCCGACGAAGCGGGCGAGCTGGCGCGTCTGGTGGTTGATCGCGGCCTTGGAGGCCGCATAGGTCAGCGCGGTGCCCATGGCATCGACGCCGGCAATCGATGAAATGAAGATCAGATTGGCGCCTTCGCGTTCAGCCGCCGGCCGCGACAGGATGCGGCGCAGCGCCTCGCGGCCGAGCCAGACCGATCCGAAAAGGTTCTGCTTCATGTCGGCTTCCCAGTCTTCGTCGGAGACATCGAAGCCCAAGGGCGCGCGCGACAGGCCGACATTGGCAATCGCGCAGTGAAGGGGACCGAGCTTCGCCTCCGCCGCGTCGAGCGCCACCGCGATGTCGGCCGAGGCCGTCATGTCGCCCGCGACCGTGAAAAGATTTTCAGCCTTCACGCCTTCGGCGATCAGCGCGTCGCGCGCCGCATCGAGCGCCTCGACGCCGCGCGCGGCCATCGCCACTTTTGCGCCTTCCGCGGCAAAGGCGCGCGCCATGCCGAGACCGATGCCGCGGCTCGCGCCGGCGATGAAGACATGTCTGTTCTGAAGCTCGAGATTCATCCGGTTCCTCTCCCATTCGATCCGCCAAAGCCTAGCGGCCGCGCCGCGACATGCAAGCGGGGCTCGCCTGCCGGCCGGAATCGGGTCTATGCTCCGGGGCCGGACAGATCGGTCCGGGGCGCGGGGAGGCGCTGGCGGGATGACGGGGGCGGCAGCGATCAAGGGGCGCGACGGACGGCTCGTCCCGGCACGGCGGGTCGCGCCCGTCCATGACAGCATTGTCATCAGCAGCCACGGCATCGGCGCCATCACGCTGGCGGCGCGGCTGGCGCGCGAGCCGGTCTTTGCGGGCCGGGTGACCGTGGCGGCAAAGCCCGTCACCGAGACGCGGCAGCTGATCGACGGCTGCACGCTCAGAGCGCGCTCGATCGACTATTACGCGGCGGCGTCGGGCAGCAGCCGCGACGATATTGTCGCGCGCGTTTACGGCCAGCGCGCCCATGCAGCCGAGACGCACCGACAGATGGCCGGCGTGGCGCGGCCGCATGGCAATGGCGTCGCGTTTGCGCGCGTCGAGCCATGGATGCGCAATCAGGGCGTCAAGCGCGACCGGACCGAAGGCGCGCCGCTTGCCTATGGCGTCCGGAATTCCCGGCTGATGGCCGTGCTCAACGAGAAGGCGGCCCAATGCGGCGTTCGCTTCGACAGCAGCGGGGCCGCGACCTATGACGAATTGCGCGCCTTGTCCGATGGGAAAAACCCGCTGGTGGTCAACGGCACACCCAAGCCGATCAAGGGCGCCACATGGCTGCACCAGCCAGCCGCCCCGAAACATTTCGTGGCCGCCGCGCAGATGGCCTTCACGGCGCCGCAGCTCGAAACACGGGGCGTGCTGCAGCGGCACGATTCCTTCGTCGGTTTCATTCATCGCGACGGCGCCATCGACATGAGCGTCTATTATCCGTTCCAGGACCCGCTTTCGCCGCGGGCGGAATATTACGGCATCTTCTATCGTTTCGTTCGCGACGGCAGCGAGGCGCGGCGCGAGGCACATCAGCGCGCCTTGCGCGCCGAGCTCGAAGCGGTGGGCGAGGCACTCGGGCTCCAGCCCGACGATCCCGACGAGACGGCAGCGGTCGCCTGGGTGCCGGCATCGTCCTGGGCCTTCACCAGAAACCGGCAGCACGGCGTGCTCGACCTCAGCCGGATCAGCGGCGCGGGCGCGCCGATCATCACCGGCGACGGCATGACGCGGGCCGGGCTCGGCGCGATGGCCGCCGCCGAAGCGCTGATCGAGGGCGGCGATCCCGCGGAAGCGATGAACCGGGCGCTGACGCTTTATCGCCGCCTCAACATGGTCCAGGCGGGCGGGATGGCCTGGACGCCGGGGCTTTCGGCCTGGACGCTGGAACGGGCGCCGCGCCTGGCGATGCTGGGACCCGGCAAGTCGCGCGACTGGGACATGTGGGCCGGCGCCTGGTGACCGGGATCATTTCACGACAAGACAACTCACAGGGGGAACGACGATGACCAAGAACATGCAGATGACGCTGGTGGCGCATGGGGCGCTGGTGTTTCTCGCCGGCATGCTGGCGGGATTCCCGTTCGCTTCCGTGCTTGTCGCCTCGCTCGATCCGGCGGCGACGACGATGTGGCCGGGCGATGTGCGGGCCTGGAAGATGGCGCATATGGAAGGCGCGCTGAACGGCATGCTGATGATCGCGGTCGCCGCCGCCATGGCGCATGCGGCGATGGGCGCCGGCATGCAGAAGATCATCGTGTGGGGGCTGATCGTGACCGGCTGGGGCAACATCGTCGCCTCGGTCGTCAGTGCGATGACCGGCGGGCGGGGCCTCGGCTTTACCGGGCTTGACTGGAATTCGCTGACCTTCACGCTGTTCATGCTGGCCATCATCGGCGTCGTTGCGGCGATGATGGCGGTGGCCGTCGCGGCGTTCAGGAATCGCAACTGATCAGAAGTGGTCGGCGCGCAAAACCGCGACGTCCGAGACAGTGACAATGCCGATGTGACGCTTGACCAGGGCGAAAACCGGCTCGAGCACCGCATCGAGATTTTCCTCGGCCGCGATCACCGTGACCGAGACCATGGCGCCGGCCGTCGACGGCAGACCCTCGCGGCTCCAGACGCCGTGATGGCCCTTGCCGCCCAGCACCGGCAGCACCGTGTAGCCGGTGACGTCGAGACGGTCGAGCAGATCGGTCAATCGCTTCAGCACCGGCGCCTCCAGCACGATGTCGATGCGTTTCCTGGCATGCAACTCCATGACGGGCCTCATCCGGCAATGCGCTGGGCCAGCGCCGCATAGAGCGGGATGCCAAGCGTCAGGTTGAAGGGAAAGGTGACGCCGAGCGAGAGCGTCAGATAGATGGCGGGATTGGCCTCGGGCAGTGCGAGGCGCATGGCGGCCGGCACCGCGATATAGGAAGCCGACGCCGCCAGCGTGATCAGCAGCGCCGTGCCGCCGACCGAGAGGCCCAGCGTCAATGCCAGCAGGCCGGTCAGCGCCGCCGAAAGCAGCGGAAAGTAGATGCCGAAGCCGATCAGCGCCGGCGAGAGCGCTCTTCCGCCCTGACGCAGGCCGCGGCCGGCGACAAGTCCCATGTCGAGCAGGAAGAGGCAGAGGATGCCGCGGAAGGGATCGACAATGAAGGGTGCGATCATGGCCATGCCCTCTTCGCCGGTGGCCCAGCCGATCAGGAAGGCGCCGACCAGCACCACGACCGATCCGTTGGTGCCGACCTCGCGCAGCAGTGCCGAGGTGCTTTCGCCTTCGGGCCGCGCCGGGGCGCCGCGACGGGCCAGCAGAAGTGCGGCGATGATGGCCGGCGTCTCCATGACGGCGGCGACCGCAATCAGATATCCCTCATAGGCGAGGCCGAGGCTTTTCAACGCCTCGGTGGCGGCGACGAAGGTGACGATCGAGATCGAGCCGTAGTGGCCGGCGACGGCGGCCGCATCGACGGCCGAAAGCCGTGTCGTCAGCCGCAGCAGCGCGAAACCGATGACCGGGATCGAGAAGGACAGCAGGATGCCGGCGCCGATGGTCAGCGCCATGGTGGCATCGATGCCGGATTTTGCCACCTCGGCGCCACCCTTGAAACCGATCGCCAGCATCAGATAGAGCGCCAGCAGCTTGGCCGCCGCTTCGGGCACCGAGAGATCGGAGCGGATCAACGCCGCGGCAACGCCCAGCGCGAAGAACAGGACCATCGGCGAGACGATGTTCTGAACGGCAAGATCGAGAATCGACACGGGCAGAACTCCACTGCAGCGGCGGCGCTTCCTCCTACACGAAATCCGCCCGCAGGTCAGCAGGAGACGGACGCAGCGTCAGGCTGGCGGGACCGCCGCTCCCTTGTGGCCACGGCGGGGCCTGCCTAGACTTTCGCCAAAGATATACGGGGAGGACGCCGTCATGGATTACAGCCAGATCACGGTCGAGAGACGCGGCGCGATTTCGCTGATCACGCTCAACCGGCCCGACAAGCTCAATGCCTGGACGCCGCGCATGGCCGAAGAACAGGCACATGCGATCATGGCGGCCAACGACGATCCGGATATCGGCGCCATCGTGATGACCGGCGCCGGGCGCGGCTTCTGCGCCGGGGCCGACATGGACGCGACCTTCAAGACGCGGCTCGACGGCCGGGACCCTGGCAACGACACGGCCGGCGGTTCGGGGGGGATGCCGGCCGGGGTCGACTGGATCGAGCTGGTGCGTTCCTCGAAACCGATGGTGGCGGCGGTCAACGGACCGGCGGTCGGCATCGGCGTCACGATGATCCTGCCCTTCGACACGGTCGTCGCGGCCGAAGAAGCCAGGTTCGGCATGGTGTTCGTCAAGGTCGGTATCGTGCCCGAACTCGCATCGTCGCATTTCCTGGTGGCGCGGATGGGCTGGGGCCATGCCAACGAGATGATGCTGACGGCACGGCTCTATCCGGCCGCGGAAGCGCGCGAAAAGGGACTTTGCGAGTATGTGGTGCCGCAGACCTCGCTTCTCGACAAGGCCTTCGAGATCGCCAATCTGATGGCCGAGAACCCGTCGCGGCAATTGCGCATGACCAAGCAACTGATCACGCAGAATGCCAGCGAGACCGATCTTGCTCTTGCGCAGAAGCGCGAAACCGATGCGCTGAAGATCTGCTGGACGACACCGGAGCACCACGAGGCGGTCGACGCCTTTCTCAACAAGCGCAAACCCGACTTCAAGAAGGCCGCGACGCGGGCCGCCGAATGAGTGCGGCTCACGAAGTCGAGCGCATTCCCTTTTTCCTGCACTGGCAGGAAAAGGCCGCGTTCAAGGAGACTTATGCCGGGGCGCATGACACGGTGGTGGTCGAAGGGCAGCATCTGAAGCCGAAAGGGTCGACCTCGAAGACGGTTCTCGTCTTCATGCATCCGACCGGGACGATGAACCTGCTGCCGATGCCCAATGCGCTGGCGGCGGCGGGGATTCCGTGTCTCACCTGCGGCAGCCGCTATCCGCACAATGACAGCGCGCTGATCATGGAGAAGGTGCTGCTCGATCTCGGGCACTACATTCGCTATGCCAAGGAAAAACTCGGCTACGAGAAGGTGATCCTGGCCGGCTGGTCGGGCGGCGGCTCGCTGTCGATGTTCTATCAGTCGCAAGCGGAGAAACCCTGGATCACCGCAACGCCGGCGGGCGACCCGGTCGACGTGGCCGGGGCAAAACTGATCCCGGCCGATGCGGTGCTGCAGCTCGCGGCGCATGTCAGCCGCGCCATCACGCTGACCGAATGGCTCGACCCGTCGATCCGCAACGAACAGGACCCGGACGACCGCGACATTGAGCTCGATCTCTACAATCCGCAGAACCCCAACCAGCCGCCCTATACCGATGCTTTCGTGCAGCGTTTCCGCGCCGCGCAGATCGCGCGTTCGGAGCGGATCGACGGCTGGGTCAAGGACAAGCTCGCGGCGATGAAACGCGCCGGACGCGCGCATGAGGAATTCTGCTTCGTGGTGCATGGCACGATGGCCGATCCGCGCTGGATGGACCTGTCGGTCGACCCGAACGACCGCAAGGGGCCCAACTGGTGTTTCATGGGCGAACCGAGGATCGTCAACATGATGCCGGCGGGGCTGGCGCGCTATTGCTCGCTTCGCGCCTGGCTGTCGCAATGGTCCTACCGGGAAAGCCGCGCCGACGGGCCGAAATGCGCCGGCGACATTTCGGTGCCGGTGCTCGTGATCGAGAACAGCGCCGACGATGCCTGCACGCCGAGCCACGCGGCGCGGATCTTTGCCGGCGTCGCACATGACGACAAGGAATTCCACATCGTCAAGGGCGCCACGCATTACTACATCGGACAGCCCGACAAGATGGCCGAAGCGGTGGCGCTGGTTTCGGCCTGGCTCAAGAAGAAGAAACTGCTGGATTGAAGTCGATGAACATTGTTGCGACGGCCGCGCCGGCGCGCCACCAACTGGCGCTGGCCGAGGGTGCGATTTCCTATCTCGAATGGAATGACGGGCGGAGCCTGCCGCCGCTGCATTTTGCCCATGCCAACGGCTTCAATGGCGGCACCTACAAGCAGCTGCTCGGGCCGCTGGCCGACACTTTCCGCATCCGCGCCTGGGATGCGCGGGGGCACGGGGCGACGACGCTTCCGGCCGACCCGGCGACGCATCGCAACTGGTATGTCTATCGCGACGACCTGATTGCCATGGCCGAAGACTTCCACGCGGCGACGGGGCAGAAGATCATCCTGATGGGGCATTCGATGGGCGGCGCGGCCAGCGTGATGGCGGCGGCCGAACGACCCGATCTGGTGCGCGGGCTGGTGTTGATCGACCCGGTGATGACGCCGCCGATGTTCCGTTACATGATGACGCTCTACCGCTGGCTCGGGCGCAAGGGCGGGCCGATGTCGCTGGCCGAAGGAGCCGAACGGCGGCGGGCGGTTTTCGAAAGCCGCGAAACGGCCGTCGAGCGCTATTTCGGCCGCGGCGCCTTCCGTACCTGGCCGCGCGCATTCCTCAAGGACTATATCGAAAGCGGTACACGCATCCGCGAGGACGGACAGGCCGAACTGCTCTGCGCGCCGGCCTGGGAAGCGGCCAATTTCCGCGCGCATGGGCACAATATGGGCCGCGCGGTGGCGAAACTCAGCGTGCCCCTGACGCTGCTCTATGCCGCCGAAGGCTCGACCTGCCGGGCGCCCTTCCCGGCCCTGCTCAAGGCGCGCGACCGCCATGCGCAGATCGCCGAGGTGCCGGACTCGACGCATTTCCTGCCGATGGAATTTCCCGAAACCGTGATCGCGGCGGTGCGCGCCTTCAAGGCGCGGCTGGAGGCCGAGGGACGCTAGTTCAACCGGCCAGCACCTGCCGCGCGGCGCTTGCCAGAAAATTCGAGCGCGTCATGCCGCGGTCTTTCGCAGCTTCGTCAATCGCTTCGAGCAATCCCGGATCGAGCGAGATGTTGACGCGCTTCGAGACACCGCGATCCTCGATCAGCGGTACCAGCGTCAGGAAGGCGCCTTCGCGATCTTCCGCCAGTTCCGGATCGGCGACGATCGCGTCCAGTTCGCGCGGTGTGGGGATCGGTTCTTCATCCTCGCGCATGCCCGTGACATGGAAGGCGAGTGCGTTGGCGGCATCGACCAGCGCTTCGGTCAGCGTGTCGCCCGCGGCGATGCAGCCCGGGAAATCCGGAAAGCTGACGCCATAGCCCGTGTCTTCGTCCTTGTGAACCATTGCGACGTAACGCATCGCTCTTCTCCCTAGAGCCAGCCGGCTTGCTTGTAGATCGAGCGGACGGTGCTCGCCGGTATGTCCTTGTTCGGATGGGGGACCGTCACGCGGCCCTTTTTCACGGGGTGCTTGAACTGATGATGGTCGCCGCGCGTCGCCACCAGTTCCCAGCCGTCATCCTTGAGCATCCGGATCAGCCTGCGGCTGTTGCGTTCCATTTTCCTGTCCAGAATTGTGTTTATATATACACAACTTCAATCGCCCTTCAAGGTATTTTTGCGTCTATATATACACAAGACTATTTAACCAAGCGGTCCGGCCCATAGGTCTTGATGAGCCCCGCGCCGATGCGCTCGTTCATCATTTCGGTGCTGCCGTCGGTATAGGCGGCGAGTTTGGCGCAGGTGAGATGGCGGCCGAGGCCGTGTTCCTCGCGCAGGCCCGCCGCGCCCATCGCCTGGATGCAATCGGCGATGCGGGCGAGCGTCACGCGGCCGGCGAACTTCTTGGCATGGGCGGCCGCCATCACGGCATCTTCGCCCCGGTCGATCAGGCGGCCGGCGGCCAGCGTCAGCCCGCGCAGCGCTTCGAGATCGTTGGCGACATCGCCCAGCGACCAGCTGAGACCCTGATGGTCGAGGAGCCGCTTGCCAAAGGTTTCGCGCGCCACGCCATAAGCAACCGCCGTTTCGAGGCTCGATGCCAGCATGCCGGCGCACATGGCCGCCACATAGACGCGGGCGCCGTTGACGCCCTTCATCGCCAGCTTGAAGGCCTCGCCGGGCGGGGCCAGCATGTCGTCATCCGGCGCGATGTAACCTTCGAGCGCGAAGCCGCCGGCACCGATCGCGTGACCGCCCGAAAGCGCGTAAGCGTCGGCGCGGCGGAAACCGGGACGGCGCGCATCGACCAGAAAGCAGGCGATGCCGCGCCAGCCAGCGGCCGGGTCGGTCTGCACATAGGTGATGAAGAGATCGGCGATCGCCGCATTGGTGATCCAGCCCTTCTCGCCATTGAGTGTCCAGCCATCGCCGGTTCTGACGGCGCTTGTCCGGATCGAGGAGAAGTCACTGCCGGCGCCCGGTTCGCTCAGGGCCGTGGCGCCGAAGATTTCCGCCTTGATCAGGGCCGGGACGTGGACCTCGCGATGCCGCGCCGCGGGCGAGTGGGCCAGGCGCGCGGCGACGTTGTGCGTGTTGACCAGCGAAAAGGCGAAGGCCATGTCGGCGCGCGACATTTCCTCGCACAGCGCCAGCTTGAGCATGTAGCGGTGGCCGAGGCCGCCGGCTTCCTTCGGCACTTCGAGGGCGGCAAGGCCGAGGGCGGCCGCTTCGCGCAGCGCCTCGACCGGCTGGCGGCGGGTGCGCTCCCAGGCGGCGGCATCGGGCGCCACGACATCGCGGGCGAAGCCGGCCGCCCGGTCGATGAGCGCCGCCTCGTCCGCCGTCAGTTCGCCGCGCAGAAAACCCGTCATGGCCGCCCCCCTTCGATCAGACGCCGAGACCTTCGATCACCAGCGATTCCAGATTGGTGCGCATTTCGTCGGGGATCGCAATCGCCTTGCGCGTGGTCAGGTCGAGGGCAATCGCGACCGCTTCGGCGGTGGCGATGGCTGCGCCGGTTTCGAGATCGAAGAGCCAGTGGCACCAGGTGTAGATTTTCGGACCGACATTCTTGAGGCCGCTTCTGAGCGTCAGCACGTCGCCGGCGCGCGGGTGGCGGCGATAGACGAAGCGGTATTCGAGCGCCGCGCCGCCGACTGTCGGCGTTCTCGAACGGTCGGCGCCGCTCGTTTGCGCCAGCAGATTGGGAATGCCGTCCGAGACGATGCCCATGAAATGGCGGATCGTCAGAAAGCCCTGGCCGTCGCATTGCGCGGCGTCGATCTCGCCCTGCCAGGTGCGGACCATGCCCATCCCGTCGGCATCGGCCAGCTTCGGCGCCGGGCGCGGGTCGTAGATGTCGAGGCCGCGGGGACTGCCATGCAGCGGCAGTTCGACGACAAGCGCCCTGGCCGCCGCCTTCGCCTTTGCCGGCAGCGGTTTCATCTCGCGGCTTTCCTCGTCGAGCAGCTCGACTTCGGCGATGAAGGTCGCCGCGACCTCGCCCGAGACCGTGTTGACCATCTCCTCATAGACGCGCAGGCCGAAATCGCGCACCTCGAGAATGCCGGCACGAATGAAGAAGGGCGCGCCGGGGCGCTGTTCGCGCAGGAAGCGGACATGATGATCGCGGACGAAGAGCCGCACGCCTTCGGCACGCGCATGGCGCGGCCCGAGGCCGAGCCTGAGCGCCAGCGCGGCCAGGCCCTGGCCGGCCTTGTCGACATAGAACTGCACATTCATGTGGCCCATCTGGTCGCTTTCCCAGGTCTGGACGCTGGAGCGGGCCACTTCGATCATTTCGGTCATCTTCTTGTTGTCCGTTGACTGATTGCGATTGCGGAAAGGAGGTCAGGCGCGCGCCAGAAGAGAATCCGGCAGCGCAACGGCCTTGCGGCTCGCCTTGTCGAAGAGGAGACCTGCGCCCTCGGCGGCACAGGCCGGCTCGCCGGTGTCGCCCGAGAAGAGCCAGTGACGGTAGCGGATCGTCTTGCCTTCGGCGCCGAGGATGCCGGTGCGCACGACAATGGTTTCGCCGGCGCGCAATTCGCGGAAATAGGCCAGACGCATCTCGACGGTCGCGGTGGCCAGGCCGCGGGCGGCCTGTTCGTGGCGGCCGAGGCCGGCATGGGCCCACATATGGCCCTGCGCGTCGGAAAAGCGCGCCATGTAGAAACGCGCATTCATGTGGTTGTTGGTGTCGCATTCCCAGGTGTTGACGACCGAGCGGTTGGTTTCGACCATGCCATCGGCATCGGCGCGGGCTAGCGAGACGTCGCGCGACAGCGCCTCGGGCGGCAGCGCGCGCGGCAGGGCTTCGGGCGGCAGCACGGCCTTCATCGCTTCGGCGCGGCGCCGCGTTTCGTCAGGCCAGGCGGTGAGGCGGCGCGTCGCCAGATCGAGGCAGCCGGTGTCGACGACATAGGTCGCGGCCAGACGATCGTCGAGGACTTCGCGCATTTCCTGATAGATGCGCATCGTCCTGTCGCGCAACTCGACCACGCCGGAGCGGATCGTCACCAGATCGCTGGTGCGCAGCTCGCGGTGAAAACGGATGTGATGCTCGAGCGCGACATAGCCGAGACCCGACTGCGCCTGATCGAGGGCGGCCAGTCCCAGCGCGACGCGCAGATTGTAGGAACTGTCGGAACTCTTCGAGATGTAGTGCTGGATGTTCATGTGGCCCATCTCGTCGCATTCCTGCATCGAGACATAGCCGCGATAGGTGTCGATCATGCCGGTCATGCGGCGACCTCGCGGACCTGCGGCGCGAGGCGGGCGCGCTCCTCGTCGGTGAAGGCAACGGTGCGGCGCGCATCGAGATCGAGCATCACGGCAATCGCCTCGCCGGTGGCGACGAGGCGACCGGTTTCGGCATCGAACATGAAATGAGCGAAGGTCAGCGTCCTGCCTTCGAGGCGGGTCAGCGTGCTGCGGACGATCAGCATCGCGCCGGAACGGACCTCGCGCAGATAGTTGAGGCGCATTTCGAGTACCACCGTGCCGCGGCGCTTCTCCTGCATCTGGCGCTTGTCCATGCCGAGCGCCTGCCAGAGATGGCCGGCGCCATCCGAAAAGCGCGCCATGTAGAAGCGTGAATTCATGTGGCCGAAATCATCACATTCCCAGGGCATGACGGCGCCGCGATAGATCTCGATGAAGCCGCGCGCCTCGGCATCGGCCAGGGCGATGTCGGCGAGGCGGGTTTCGCGCGCGACGCTGCGCGGCTCGGCATGCGGCGGCAGCGGCCCGAGAAAGGGGGCCGCCTTGCCATGCGCCTCGGCAGGCCAGGGGATCAGTTTTCGCTGCTCGAGATCGAAATGACCGCTGACGGCGACGATGGTGGCCGCGGTCTCGCCCGAGGCCGAATTGATCAGTTCGTGGAAGCTGACCAGCGTGCGTTCGCGGATCTCGACCGGGCGCGAGCGCATATGCATCAGGTCGCCGGCGCGCAATTCGCGGTGGAAACGGACATGTTCCTCGAGCGCCACCATGGCCCTGCCCTCGCCGCGCACCTGCGACGGCGCAAGGCCCAGCGCGTGGCGCAGGTAGAAGGCCGCATCGGAGGCGCGGGCGACATAGAACTGGACGTTCATGTGGCCGACCTCGTCGCATTCCCATGTGTTCACGGTGCCGCGGAAACTGTCGAGAAAGAGGGACATTCTGCTCTGGAAATCTGCAATGGCGGGTGCCGCAGCATAGGGGCGGGGGTGGCGCTTGTCATGCGCCGGGGAGCGATGAAAGCCGATGCGCCAGAAGACTTTCCCTATCGAAGCCGAGGGCCGAGAGGCGGCCCGTACCTTCGAGCACGCGCAGACCGATCAGAAAGGCGGCAAGGCAGAGAATCTCGCGATGGGCCGCCGCGCCGGCAAGGCCGGTGGCCGCGCGCAAGGGTCCGCCCAGGGTTTCGAGCACCGCGATGACCCGGCCGGTGACGGCACGGTCGAGATCGGCCGGGAGATCACCTGCCGACATCAGGCGGCCGGCGAGGCGGACATGGGGGGCGTTGCCGGCCGTCGCCGCCAGCGCCTCGCGGGCGGCGGCGGCCAATGCGTCCTGCGGCGATTTCGCCCTCTCGGCCGCTTCGCGCATACGGCGCGCCAGATGGCCGAGTTCTTCCGCCGTCAGGGCGATGGCCAACTGGTCGATGCCATCGAAATAGGAATAGACGGCGCCCGGCGCATAGCCCGCCTCGGCGGCAACCGCGCGAATGGTCAGCGCTTCGGGCCCGCCTGCGTCGCAAACACGGCGGGCGGCGGCGAGGATTGCCTTGCGCTTGTGATCGCGCAGGGCCGCGCGGCGTTTCTCGGCGGCGGGCGCGGCCATCAGAATTTATAGGTCGCGCGGGAAACGCCGTCGGCAATCGGATCGCCGCCGTCGCGTTCCTTCACCGCCTGCTGGAAGCCAACCTGTTCGGCACGCTCCTTGAACCAGACGCCTTCGGGCGAGTGCCGCGTGATGCCGTCGAACAGCGTCGCGAACATCTGCGTCGTCTGGAGGCCCATGTTTTCATAGGCCTGATTGACCAGCAGCTTCTGCATCATCAGCTGGTTGCGCGGCACGCCGGCCATGCGGTTCGCCAGTTCATCGACCCTGGCATCGAGATCCGTCTCCGGCACCGCTTCGAGGACGAGCCCCATTTCGGCGGCCTCGGTTCCCGTCACCAGATCGCCGGTGAAGAGCATGCGCTTGGCGCGTTCGGGGCCGAGTCGATAGACCCACATGGCGGTGGTCGGGCAACCCCAGACACGGGCCGGCGGGTAACCGATCTTCGCGTCTTCCGCCATCACCACCATGTCGCAGCAAAGCGCGATGTCGGAGCCGCCCGCTACCGCGAAGCCGCGCACCTTGGCAATCGTCGGCTTGTGGCAGCGCCAGAGCGACATGAAATCGCGCGTGTTGGCATGCATCATGTTGAAGTCGACCATCGGGTCCCATGGCCGGGGATCGCCCGCCGCCGTGCCGGCGCCCTGATTGCGCGTCGGCGCCTCGGCGAAGTCCTTGAGGTCGTAGCCGGCACAGAAGGCGCGGCCGGCGCCGGTCAGCACGATCGCATGAACATCGTCATCATCGTTCGCCTGCTCGACGGCGCGGGCCAGTTCGCGCGGCATGCCCGAGGCGATGGCATTGAGGCGGTCGGGACGATTGAGCGTGATGGTGGCGATGCGGCCCTTGCGGGCGTAGAGGATGTGCTCGAAAGGCATAGGATTCCCTCCGGTTTCCGACGTTTATTGAACATATATCGTATTAATGAACAATGTTCAATTTCTAGAAGCGAGACACCTGCCCCGAAAGGCAGATTCTCATCTCTCCGATCGAAATGCCGTCAGCCGGCCGTGACGCGCGTCAGGAATTCATCGCATCGGGCGTTGGCAGCGGCGGCGAGTTCGCCGGGAAAGGCAACGAAGCCATGCGCACCGCCCGGATAGACGGCCAGTTCCGCCTCGTTGCCGGCCGCGATCCAGCGGCCATACATGAAGAGCGAATCGTCGAGCAGCGCGTCGCGCGTGCCGATGGTGAAGAGCGCCGGGCACAGGCCCTTGAGGTCGGCATAGAGCGGCGAGATATCCGGGTCGCGCTTGTCCTTGACGCCCTTCAGGAAGGCTTCGGAGAATTTCTCGATGTCGAGCGTGCGCAGGATCAGGCGCTCGTTGCCGAAAGCGCGCTGGCTTGGCGTCATCGTCATGTCGAAGGCGCCGAAGACCAGATTGGCGCCCTTGAAGCCCGCATAGCCATGACGGTCGCGCATGCGCAGGATCGTAACCGCCGCAAGGTGCCCGCCGGCACTTTCGCCGCCGATGGTCAGCTTGTCGGTACCGAATTCCTTTTTCGCATTGGCGACCAGCCAGACGGCCGCGGCCTCGCAATCATCCGGCCCGGCCGGATAGGGGTGTTCGGGCGCCAGGCGATATTCGACGCTGACGCAGGCGAGACCGGCCTTGTCGGCGATGCGCTCCAGCAGCGGATCCTGCTGGTCGGCGGCGCCCAGCGTCCAGCCGCCCCCGTGAATATGCAGGTATACGCCTTTCGGATTGTCCGGCGCGATGACACGCAGCGCGATCCGGCCGCCCTTGCCGCCGATCTCGATGGTGCGGGCACGCGGCGATTTTGGCGCCAGCGGGAACGGGCCCTCGCCGCGGGCACGCGCATCGCGCACTTCCTGTGCACCGATGTCCCACCAGTCGGGCGCACCTTCCATCGCCTGGATAATGGCGTCGTTGATGGCTTTCGTTTCGGCCGAAATCGCATCGGCGGCGAACAGTTTCGGATCGAACGGATTGCTGCCTGACATGGGTCCCCTCGTCGTGTGGCGTTTCTTTTGACGAAGTAGACCGGATTTCGCACAGGCCGTCCATCAGGCGCGCCGCGCCCGAACGCAAGGCCCGACCCCGTCAGACGGCGGCGCTGTAGGGCGGTGCGGGATCGTATTCCATCAGGCGTTGCGTCAGACGGGCATGGTCCTGCCCGTGCATCTGGCCGGTGAGCCAGAGTGCCATGTCGATGCCGGCCGAAACACCGGCGGCCGTCACGACATTGCCGTCGCGGACATAGCGGATGTTTTCGAGCACTTCCGCCGCTTCGCCACGCTTGCGGAGCTGCTCGATGAAACCCCAATGGGTGGTGACGCGCTTGCCGCGCGCCGGACCGGCGGCGCAGAGCAGCAACGCGCCGGTGCAGACGCTCGTTGTCCATTCGGCGGCGGTGGCCCGCTGCGCAATCCAGGCCAGCAGCTTTTCATTTTCCGCCGCGGGACGGGTGCCCTGCCCCCCCGGCACCAGCAGCAGATCGAGCTGCGGTGCATCGGCGATCGACACATGCGCTTCGACACGCATGCCCTTGGCGCCGGTTATGGGGCCGCCCGTTTCCGAAACCAGAATGACGGTATCGGGGCGCTCGCGGCCTTCGAAGCCATGCGCTTCGTTGGACATGGTGAAGACTTCATAGGGGCCGACGAAATCGAGTTCCTCGACGCCGTCGAAAATCAGAATGCCGATGGTGCGGTTGCGGGTCATGAATACTTCCTCGATGTCAGAGCGACGGCTGCTTGAAGGACGGCGACGTTGCTTCCATCTGCGCCAGCAGGCCCGTTTCCTCCGCCGCGCGGATCGTCTTGTGAATGTGTTCGGGCGCTTCGTCGGCCGAACCGTAGCTGAAGGGCGGGTGCGGGTAATATTCGATGCCGAGCTGGATGGTCTTGGCTGTTTCCTCGCCGGCGATCAGCCGTGCGAGATAGAGTGCGCCGTCGATGCCGGCCGAGACGCCTGCCGTCGTCACGATCTTGCCATCGCGGCGATAGCGGTCGGACACGACCGTCGCACCGAAGGAGGCAACCGACTCGCGGGCATAATAATTCGTCGTCACCGTCTTTCCTTTCAGGATGCCGGCGGCGGCGAGAATCTCGACGCCGTTGCAGACACCGAAAGTCCAGGTGGAGGTTTCGTGCAGGCGACGGATGAAGGCGAGCGTCGCCTCGTTGGTCATTTGCGGCCGCCCGCCCGGCCCGCCGGGCACATAGAGAATGTCGGTGGTCTCGACTTCCGAATAATCGCGCCAGGCGGCCATGCCGCCGGAGCGCAGATCGTCGGCGATAACGGTCTTCTTTTCAGCAACGAATTCGACTTCGGCGCCCGGCAGCCAGCCGAGTACGGCATAGCCGCCGACAGCGTCGAGCATGGTGAAGCCGTCATAGAGAAGAATGGAGATGCGCATTGTTCGAGATTCCCTGATTTGAAGGCACGGCGTCGCGGCGTGCGGTGCGGAAGCGTTCGCGGTAGCGGCCGGGGGTGACGCCGAGATGGCGCAGAAAGGCGCGGCGCATGCGCTCTGCGGCGCCGAAACCGGCATCGGCAGAAACGGCGTCGAGCGACAGGTCGCTGCCGGCAAGGCGGCGGCAGGCTTCGTCGAGACGGGCGCGCTCGACGAATTGCGCCGGTGTGATGCCGGTCTCCTCGGCGAAGCGGCGGGCAAAGCTGCGCTCGCTCATGGCGGCACGGGCTGCCAGCGCCGGCACCGAAAGGTCGGCCCGCGGATTCTCGACGATGAAGGCACAGACCCGCGACAGGCGCGTATCGGAAACGCGCTGGGCGGCAAGCTGCGCCGAGAATTGCGATTGGCCGCCGGGTCGCATCAGATACATCACGTGATGACGCGCGATCAGCAACGCCGCGTCGCGGCCGAGGTCTTCCTCGATCAGCGCCAGCGCCAGATCCATGCCGGCGGTGACGCCGGCCGAGGTCCAGAATTTTCCGTCGCGCACATAGATCGCATCGTCCTCCACCGTGACGGCGGGGAAGCGCTGGCGCATGGTCGGGGCATAGGCCCAGTGGGTCGTCGCACGGCGGCCGTCGAGCAGACCGGCGGAGGCGAGGATGACCGAACCGGTGCAGATCGAAACGACGCGGGCGGCCGGCGCGGCAGCGGTGCGCAGAAAGGCCAGCATCCGCTCATCCTCCATCGCGGCGCGCGAGCCGAGGCCGCCGGTCACCATCAGCGTGTCGAGCGCGGCGAGGTCGGCCGCCGTCACGTCGTCCATCGTCCGGCCGGCATGCAGGGCAAGGCCGCTCGTCGTCATGACCGGACCGGGCTCGGCCGAGACAAGTTCAACCGCATAGGCCGGGCGGCCATCGGGGAGCAGGGCCGTGCTCAAAATCTGCAAGGGTCCGGCGATGTCGAGGATCTGGGCGTCGGCATAGGCGAGCATCATCACCCGGCGGGGGGCCGGGGCGGTTTTGCGGGATGTCGGCCTGGCAGCGTTGATCATGGAGCCAGACTAGGCCGGGCAAGGCTTGGCTGAAATGACAAACGACACGCATTTTCTGCCAAAGGGTCCAAGAAAAAGCCCCGCCCTTTTCAGGGCGGGGCTTACGAATCTGCCGGTCGCGGGCGGGATCAGGCCGCCGCCTTCTCCTTGCCCGGCGCGAAGCGGCCATAGAAGGTTTCGCCCTTCGAGGCCATGTCGCGCAGGAGTTTCGACGGCGTGAAGCGGGGCCCGTATTTCTGAGCGAGCTTGTCGCAGGCTTCGACAAACTCTTTCGTGCCGACCATGTCGATCAGCGACAGCGGGCCGCCGGCCCATGGCGCGAAGCCCCAGCCGAGGATCGCGCCAACATCGGCATCGCGCACGTCGGTCACCACGCCCTCCTCGAAGCAGCGCGCGGCCTCCAGCGCCTGAATGTAGAGGAAGCGGTTCTTCAGCTCCTGCACGTCAAGGTCGTCGGGATTCTCGCTCTTGCCGACGAGATCGGCGAGGCCCGGCCAGAGCTTCTTCTTGCCGTCAGCCGGATAGTCGTAGAAGCCCTTGCCGGCCTTCTTGCCGACGCGGCCGAGGTCGACCACCATCTTCTTGACCAGATCGTCGGCGGGCGAGCCGACATACTTGTCGCCGAGATCCTTCTTCGTCTGCTCGCGCACCTTGTAGGCGAGGTCGAGCGAGACTTCGTCGTTAAGGGCCAGCGGCGCCATCGGCATGCCGGTCATCTTGCCGACATTCTCGATCATGGCGGGGGGCACACCCTCGCCCAGCATCGCGAGACCTTCGCCGACATAGGTACCGAAGCAGCGCGAGGTGTAGAAGCCGCGGCTGTCATTGACGACGATCGGCGTCTTCCTGATCTGCTTGACGTAATCCATCGCCTTGGCGAGCGTCTCGTCGCTGGTCTTCTTGCCCATGATGATTTCGACAAGCTGCATCTTGTCGACGGGCGAGAAGAAATGGATGCCGATGAAGTTTTCGGGGCTGGCGGAGGCTTCCGCGAGGCCGGTGATCGGCAGGGTTGAGGTGTTGGAGCCGTAGATGCCGCCCGCCGCGAGTTGCGGTTCGGCTTTCTTCGTCACTTCCGCCTTGATCTCGCGGCTTTCGAAGACCGCTTCGATGACGAGGTCGGCGCCCTTGAGGTCGTCGTAATTCGTCGTCGGCTTGATCAGGCCGAGCAGCTTGTCGGCCTTTTCCTGCGTGGTCTTGCCGCGCTCAAGCGCCTTGGCCAGCAGTTTTTCGGAGTAGGCCTTGCCCTTCTCGGCATTGGCCTGTTCGGTGTCGAGCAGCACGACTTCCATGCCGGCCTGGGCCGACACATAGGCGATGCCCGCACCCATCATGCCGGCGCCGAGGATGCCGAGCTTCTTGACCTGAAAGGGCGCGATGCCCGACGGGCGGCGCGCGCCCTTGGCCAGTTCCTGCATCGAGAGGAAGAGCGAACGGATCATCGCCTTTGAGCGCGGGTCCATCAGCAGCCTGGTGAAGTAGCGCGTCTCGATGCGCAAGCCCGCCTCGATCGGCACCTGCAGCCCTTCATAGACGCAGGACATGATGTATTTCTGCGCCGGGTAGTTGCCATGCGTCTGCTTGTGCAGCGTTGCATTGCCGATGGTGAAGACCTGGCCGCCGCCCTTGGAATGCGGATCGCCGCCGGGCACGCGATAGCCCTCGCGGTCCCAGGGCTGGATGGCGATGGCATAGACTTCCGGGCCCTTCTTGCCGAGTTTCACTTTCGGCTGGGCCAGGCCTTCCTTCAACCATGCCTTGGCGGCCGAGACGAGTTCGGCAGCGGGCACCACCTTGTGGACGATGCCTGCCTTCAACGCCTTTTGCGGGTCGAGCGAGGTGCCCTGCAGGATCAGCGGCAAGGCCGCCTGCGCACCGATGAGACGCGGCAGGCGCTGGGTGCCGCCGCCGCCGGGCAGCAGGCCGACCTTGGCTTCCGGCAGGCCGATCTGCGTTTTCGGATTGTCGGACGCGACGCGGTAGTGGCAGGCCAGCGTCACCTCGAGGCCGCCGCCCAGTGCCGTGCCGTTGATCGCGGCGGCAACCGGCTTGCCGCAGGTTTCGAGCGAGCGCAGCAGCATGTTGAACTTGAGGTTGCCCTCATACATCGCCTTGACGCGATCTTCGGGCGAACCGCCGCCGGAACCGCCACCTGCCTGGCCGCCCATCATCGACAGATCGGCACCGGCACAGAAGGCATCCTTGCCGGAAGTCAGCACGGCACCCTTGATGGCGTCGTCGGACATGATCTTCTCGATGATCGCGGCCATGTCGGCCATCGAGCCTTGCGAAAGGACGTTCATCGAACGGCCGGGCATGTCCCAGGTGATCAGGGCGATGCCGTCGGCATCGACGTCGAACTTGAAATTTTCATAAGTGGTCATTGTCGCCTCACACGCGTTCGATGATGGTGGCCGTTCCCATGCCCGCGCCGACGCAGAGCGTGATCAGTGCGGTGTTGAGATCGCGGCGCTCAAGCTCGTCGAGCACGGTGCCGAGGATCATGCCGCCGGTCGCACCCAGCGGATGGCCCATGGCGATGGCGCCGCCATTGACGTTCATCTTCTCGTGCGGAATGTCGAGCGCCTGCATCATGCGCAGCACGACCGATGCGAAAGCTTCGTTCAATTCGTAGAGGTCGATGTCCTCGGGCTTCATGCCGGCCTTGGCCAGCACCTTGCGCGAAACATCGGCGGGGCCCGTCAGCATGATGCAGGGTTCCGAGCCGATCGAGGCCATGGCGCGGATGCGGGCGCGCGGCTTCAGGCCCATGCCCTTGCCGGTGGCGGCATTGCCGACGAGAACGGCGGAGGCGCCATCGACGATGCCCGAAGAATTGCCGGCATGATGGACGTGGGTGATTTCCTCCACTTCCGGGTAGCGGGCGAGCGCGACGCCGTCGAAGGCAAATTCGCCCAGAGAAGCGAAGGACGGCTGCAGCGCCGCCAGCGACTGCATCGTCGCTTCGGGCCGCATATGCTCGTCATGATCGAGAATGGTGAGGCCGTTGATATCCTTCACCGGGATGACCGACTTCGCAAAATAGCCCTTGTCCCAAGCATTCTTTGCGCGCTTCTGGCTCTCGACGGCATAGGCGTCGACATCGGTGCGGGAGAAGCCGTATTTGGTGCAGATCAGGTCCGCACCGATGCCCTGCGGCGTGAAATAGGACTTGAAGGCAATGTTCGGATCGGTCGACCAGGAGCCGCCGCTCGCGCCCATTCCGACGCGCGACATCGACTCGACACCGCCGCCGATCGCCATGTCGGCCTCGCCGGACATGACCTTTGCGGCTGCCATGTTGGTGGCCTCGAGACCGGAGGCGCAGAAGCGGTTGATCTGAACGCCGGCGGTCGTCTGTGCGTAGTCGGCATTCAGCACCGCGATGCGGGCGATGTCGCCACCCTGCTCACCGACCGGGTCGACGCAGCCAAGCACGACGTCGTCGACCTTCGATGTGTCGAGGCCGTTGCGGTCGCGGATTGCCTTCAGCGTCTGTGTCGACAGTTCGAGCGCCGTCACCTCGTGAAGCGCGCCGTCCTTCTTGCCCTTGCCGCGCGGCGTGCGCACGGTGTCGTAGACGAAACATTCGGTCATTGTGTGTCTCCCTGGGGGAACGGTTCTAGTGTGTTGCGTGTTGCGAGAGGCCGGCACGTCAGAGCGTGCGGGCAACCAGCATTTTCATGATCTCGTTGGTGCCGCCATAGATCTTCTGGATGCGGGCATTCGTGTAGAGCCTGGCGATGGGATATTCCATCATGTAGCCGTAGCCGCCGAAGAACTGCAGGCAGGTGTCGATGATCTCGTTCTCTTTCTGCGTGGTCCACCACTTGGCCATGGCAGCCGTCGTCGCATCGAGCTTGCCGTCGAGAAGCTTCACGGCGCAATCGTCGACGAAGACGCGGGCGATGGTCGCTTCGGTCTTGCATTCGGCGAGCTTGAACTGCGTGTTCTGGAAATCGAGGATACGCTGGCCGAAAGCGGTGCGCTCCTTGACATAGTCGGTCGTGTATTTCAGCGCCATTTCCATCGCGACACAGGCCTGGACGGCGATGATGAGGCGTTCCTGCGGCAGTTGCTGCATCAGCTGGAAGAAGCCCTTGCCTTCCTCCGTGCCGAGCAGGTTCGAGGTCGGCACCTTCACCTCATCGAAAAAGAGCTCGGAGGTATCCTGCGCCTTCTGACCCATCTTCTTGAGATTGCGGCCGCGGCGGAAACCTTCAGCCTCGTCGGTCTCGACCATGATCAGCGAGGTGCCCTTGGCGCCGCCGGCCGGGTCGGTCTTGGCGACGACACAGATCAGGTTTGCCTGCTGGCCGTTGGTGATGAAGGTTTTCTGGCCGTTGACCACATACTGATTACCGACCTTCTTCGCCGTCGTCTTGACGCCCTGCAGATCGGAACCCGTGCCCGGCTCCGTCATGGCGATGGCGCCAACGATTTCGCCCGAGGCCATTTTCGGCAGCCATTTCTTCTTCTGCTCTTCGGTGCCGTAGGACTGCACGTAATGCGCAACGATGCCCGAATGTACCGAGTTGCCGAAACCGGAGATCCCCGCGCGGCCCTGTTCTTCGGCGATCACCATTTCATGCGCGAAGTTGCCGCCGCCGCCGCCATATTCCTCCTTGATCGAGGCACAGAGAATGCCGGCCTCGCCCGCCTTCAACCAGGCATCGCGATCGACATGACCCTGGTCTTCCCAGCGCTCGACATGCGGCTGGAACTCCCGTTCATAGAATTTGGCAACCGCCCCCTGGAGGATTTCAAGCTCCTCGGTCAGCCATGGCGCTTTGTAACCGGCATTGAGACTCATTCGTGCAGCTCCCTGTCTTCGATTGTCAGAATTCGTTGGCGGCCATTGCCATCATGGGATCGGCGCCGTGGCGGATGCGCGCCAGATGCATCGCCGTTTCGGGCACGACATGCTCCATGTAGAAGCGGCCTGTTTTTATTTTCGTTTCGTAGTAGGCCTTGTCGCCCTCACTTCGGGCGGCAAGCCTGTCGAGCGCGACCTTCGCCATCATGGCCCACATGAAGGCAAGCCCGGTGATGCCGAAGAGATGCATGTAGGGCGTCGAGCCGGCACCGGCGTGATCGGGATTTGCGAGCGCGTTCTCCATGAACCACATGGTTGCCGCCTCTAGATCCTTGCGGGCAGCCGCCAGCGGGTCGAGGAACGGCTTCAGATCGGCATTGTCCTGATTGGCGGCAATGAAGTCGTCGACCGCCTTGAAGAAGGCGAAGACCGCCCGCCCGCTATTCTGCGCCAGCTTGCGGCCCACCAGGTCGAGTGCCTGCACGCCGTTGGCGCCTTCATAGATCATCGCGATACGGGCATCGCGCACGAACTGGCCCATGCCCCATTCGTCGATATAGCCGTGACCGCCATAGACCTGCTGCGCATCGACCGCATGGGCAAAACCGCGATCGGTGAAATAACCCTTCAACACTGGCGTCAGCAGCGACATCATGTCGTCGCCGAATTCGCGCGTCTTTTCATCGTCCGAGCGGTGCGAAAGATCGCCATGCAGCGCCGTCCAGACCAGCAGCGCACGGGCGCCCTCGTTGAACGACTTCGCGTTGAGCAGCATGCGGCGGATGTCGGGATGGACGATCAGCGGATCGGCCGGCTTGTCTTCGGCCTTCGGACCGGTCAGCGAGCGGCCCTGCAGGCGTTCCAGCGCATAGGTGACCGCGTTCTGGTACGCGACTTCCGATTGCGAGAGGCCCTGCAGGCCGACGCCGAGCCGGGCCTCGTTCATCATCGTGAACATCGCGCGCAGGCCCTTGTGCTCCTCGCCGACCAGCCAGCCGGTCGCCTCGTCGTAGTTCAGCACGCAGGTCGCGTTGCCGTGAATGCCCATCTTCTCTTCGAGCGAGCCGACCGAAACGCCGTTGCGGTTTCCGAGCGAGCCATCCTCGTTGACCAGGTATTTCGGCACCAGGAAAAGCGAGATGCCCTTGACGCCGGCGGGTGCGCCTTCGATTCGCGCCAGCACCAGATGCAGGATGTTCTCGGCGAGGTCGTGATCGCCGGCCGAGATGAAGATCTTCTGGCCGCTGATCTTGTAGGAACCGTCGCCGACCGGTACCGCCTTGGTGCGCAGCAGGCCGAGATCGGTGCCGCAATGGGGCTCGGTCAGGTTCATCGTGCCGGTCCATTCGCCGGTCACGAGCTTCGGTAGATATTTCTTCTTCTGCTCGTCGGTGCCGTGCTGCGACAGCGCCGAATAGGCGCCATGGCTGAGACCCGGATACATGCCGAAGGCCATGTTGGCCGAGGATACCATTTCATTGAAAATCACGCCCAGCGCATTGGGCAGACCCTGACCGCCATAGGCGGTGTCGGCGACCAGTGCCGGCCAGCCGCCATCCACCAGCAGCTTGTAGGCATTCTTGAAGCCCGTCGGCGTCGTGACCACGCCGTTTTCGAGCCTGCAACCTTCGCGGTCGCCAATCTGGTTCAGCGGCTGCAGGACTTCTTCAGCGAGCTTGCCCGCTTCCTCGAGGATCGCATCGACGAGATCGGCCGGCGCATCGGCAAAACCGGGCAGGTCGGCATATTGCGAGAAATCCAGAAGCTCGTTCAGCAGAAAGCGATATTCGCGCAGCGGCGCTTTGTAGGTCGGCATGGGTTTCCTCCGGCGGGGATTGCGCGCCCGTTCAGGCCGGGCCGCCAAGCGTCAGACGATAACCTTTTCCGGCTTTTTCGTCTTTGCCGCTTCGGAGGCCAGAAGCTTCTTTTCGGCCCGATCGCGCTTTTCGCTGGCGGCGATCTGTGCCTCGAGCCGGGCGCAGCTCTCTTCCAGGGTCTTGATCTGGAGATCGATCTCGCTGCGCTGTTCCCGCAGGCTCTCGATGCGGCGGCGGAACTTGGCGACGGCGACGCGATTCTGCGTCTCGCAACCGTCTTCCTGGTCGTAATGGCTGAGGATTTCCTTGATCTCGGCCAGGGCCAGACCGACATTCTTGCCGCGCACGATCAGGGTCAGACGGGCGCGGTCGCGCGGATGATAGACGCGGGTCTGGCCGCGCCGCTCCGGCGACAACAAGCCCTTGTCCTCGTAAAATCGAATGGCGCGGGTTGTCAGGCCGAACTCCTCCGCGAGCTGGGTGATCGAGAAGGTCTCGCCGGCGATGTCGCGGGTGTCGCGGCGCGGCGCCCCGGCGGCACTGTGTAGCTGCTGTTCCATGATCGGTCTCTCCCTGACCACCGGCGCGGCAACGACCCTGATGGTGCCAACCGCGCCCGGACGACATTGAAGTGCGGCAGCGGACTGCCGCTTTTCTGGCTGTTTTCAGCCGTTTTTCGAAGTGGACCGGACTCTAGTTTACGTTGACGTAAACGTCAAGATGAGTCGGGGGCGGGTACGATCTGCTAGGGTCGCGCCATTCGAGAGGGAGGAAGCGATGCGAGGCATGACCATCCCGATGGCCACCATGCTGATGGCGGTTCTGGCGGGTTGCGCCACCGGCAGCGGCCGGGAACCGCCGCCGGTCAATGTCAACACACGGACGCTGCCGGCTGCCGCCAGCGCCGCGGCCGAAGCCGAAACGCCGCTGGGCCGCGCCCTGACGGATGCCGTCAATCGCTGGCGCGCGGAGAAGGGTGCAGCGGCATTGCGGACGGACGCGACACTGGAACGTGCTGCAGCGGTTCATGCGGCGGACATGGCGCAGCGCGACTATTTCGGGCATCACAACCCCGACGGCCAGGGCCCGCGCGAAAGGGTGCTCGCCGTCGATCCTGATTTCAGCGCCAGCCTGTCGGAGAACATCCACAGACTGGACGGCGCGGGCTATGCCGCCACAAGCGATGCGGCGCTGGCCATGGCGATCGTCGAAGGGTGGTCACGGAGCCCGCAACACCGGCGCATCATGCAATCGGCGGCGGCGACCCGCAGCGGTGTCGGCGTCGCACGGACCGGCACACGGATCATCGCCGTGCAGGTCTATGCCGGTGACTGAAGCCGCGCCCGACAGCATTGCCGGAAACGACCCGCAGATGACATGCTCGCCGCATCGAATCCCCTGAGGGCATGGAATCATGAAACGCAGACAATTCATCGGCGGCGCGGCGGCCGGCGCGCTTGCCATGCCGGCACTGGCCCGCCAGGCGCGCGCCGACAATGCCATCGAGTGGAAGATGGCGACCAGCTGGCCCAACGGTGCGCCGGGTGTCGGCGTCAACGCGCAACGGCTTGCCGACCGGATCGGCGCGATGTCGGGTGGGCGGCTGACGGTCAAGCTTTTCGGTGCGGGCGAGCTTGTGCCGCCCTTCGAAGTCTTCGACGCGGTGTCGCAAGGCATCTGCGAAATGGGCCATGGCAGCCCCTATTACTGGCAGGGCAAGAATCCGGTCTTCCACTATTTCACCGGCGTCCCCTTTGGCCTGATGGCACCCGAAATGGCCGGCTGGCTGCAGTTCGGCGGCGGCCAGGCCCTGTGGGAGGAGGCCTATGCACCGTTCGGGGTTCTGCCCTTTTACGCCGGGTCGAGTGGCGTGCAGGCCGGCGGCTGGTTCGCCCGGGAGGTCAACACGCTCGACGATCTCAAGGGCCTGAGGTTCCGTATTGCGGGGCTTGGCGGCGAGGTGATGCGGCGGCTCGGCGTCAGCGTCGTGCTGACGCCGCCCGGCGAGATCTTCACCGCGATGAAGAACAACACGATCGATGCCGCCGAATGGGTGGGGCCATGGAACGACATGGCGTTCGGGCTCAACAAGGCCGCGCGCTACTATTATCTCCCGGCTTTCCATGAGGCAGGGCCCGCGCTCGAACTGATGGTCAACAAGGCCCGGTTCGATGCGCTTGCGCCCGAGCTGCAGGAAATCGTGCGCGGCGCGGCCATGGCCAGCGCCGCCGAGACGCTGGCCGATTTCACCTTTCACAACGCCGATGCCTTTGCGCGGCTGGTGGCAGCCGGCGGCACCGAGCTGCGGCGATGGCCCGAACCGGTCGCCGCGGCGATGGCCGAGGCCGCGCGGGCTGTGCTCGCCGAACTGGCGCAAGGCAGCGACCTGGCGAGCCGCGTGGCGGCCTCCTATGGCGCGGCGCTCGACAGGGCCCGCCAGTGGTCGAAATGGAGCGATGTCGAAATGCTCGCCCTGCGCAACGGTTATTCCGTCGGCTGAGACCCGGAATGCCGAAATGAGGCACCCGTTAACCCGGTCTTTACCTAGGTTGGCGCTTTATGAGTGAGGTTGCCGGTCTGCATTCACATGTCGGCCGGTGCAAGCGCAACCGCTACAAGGTTTTGGGGCAGCGCGCCTTCGTAATACCAGATAGCGCGGTTTATACTGCCCCGAGGGTTAACGGGCATAGTGATTCGGATGAGACCGGGGGTTCCATGGAGCGTCAAGGGCATAGAGCCCGAGGCGCGCGAGGCCGCGAAACAGGCCGCCCGGCGGGCGGGCGTGACGCTCGGCGCGTGGCTCAACCAGGTCATCATGGAGACGGGGACGGATGAAGTGGGCGCCGAGGGGCCTGCTCCGGAGTCCTACCGAAACACCTACGCGCCGCCGTCCCAGGCAGCGCCGCAGGCCGCGCCGTCCGAACCCAAACCTGCGTCCGGGGTCGATCTCGCTCCGGTGGCCGAAGCGGTGCGCGAGGTGGTGCAGCGGGTCGAGAACAGCGAACGCCGCACTGCGGAAATGACGCGCAGGCTCGAAGCGACGGTAGGGCATCTCGCCCAGCGCATCGACCAGTCGGAGCACGACATGGACGACAGATATTCAGAAGCCCGCACCTCCGACGCACGGTCGCTGGATCCGCTCGAGCGGAAGCTGCAGCAGTTGCACGAGCGCATGGAACGCGCCGAACGCGCGCGCGGCGGCGGCCTGCGACCTGAGGATGCGCGCACGATCCAGACACTCGAGAAAGCCGTCAACGCGGTCGTCGATCATCTCGACCAGACCGAGCGGCGCACCGACGACACGCTGACCGAAATCCGCCAGTCGCTCGCCTCGCTCTCCGACCGCATCGAAACGGCGGAGGAAGAATCCGAACGCGAGGAAGCCAAGAAGCGCGCCCGCGCGCTTGAGGATGCGCTGATGCAGCTCGCGACGCGCATGGAAAAGATGGAACATGGCGTTTCCGGCATCGCGCCGCAAGCCGTGGACGCCGCGCTGAAGGCCATCGAGGAGCGATCCCAGGCCGAGAACCAGCGCGCGGCCATCGACCGGCTTCAGAAGAACCTCGAGCAGATGGCACAGCGGCTGGAACGCGCCGAGCTGCGCAGCGACGAGACCGCGAAGATCTTCGAGACGAGCGTCAGCGGCATCGCCCGCAAGCTCGAAGATCTCGACAATGCGCATCGCCACGAGATTCCACAGGCGCTGGCACAGCGCCTCGAACAGATGGCGCAACGCCTCGAACATAATGAACAGCTGACGATGCAGGCCGCGCAGACGGTCGAGCAGGCGATTGCCGGCATCAGCGAAAACCTGACCGCAACCGACAGCCGCGACCGCGAGGCGCTGACGTCGCTGCAGTCGATGATCGAGAAGATGACGAGCCGTCTCGGCCAACTCGAACGCGAGACCAAGGCCGTGAAGCAGGCGACGCTTTCGCCGCAGCTCAATGCGGGCGGCGTGGCAGCGGGCTTTGCGCCAACCGGTCCCGGCTTCCCGATGCCGCAATTCGACGCCCCGCCGATGATCAATCCGGCGATGGGCAGCAATCTCGGCCCGGCCCTCAATGCCAGCGACTGGGGGCGCGCCGCCGCACCGAGCGTCTCGGCGCCGCCGCCGGTCGATGCTCCCTATGAGGACGATGCGCCGCCCTTTGCGACGGACGACCAGACCGGCGACGCCGAAATGCGCCAGCCGGTCGACGACGGCGTCATTCCGCCCGACCCGGCACCGCCGCCAATCGAGAATGCCGGGCAGCGTGCCGCCAATGATTTTCTCGCCGCCGCACGCCGCGCCGCCCAGGCCGCCGCGCAAGGCGGTGCCGCACCGCGGCAGGAGCCCTATTACACAACACCGCCCGCACCGGGCTATGCCGAGTCGCCGGCACGGTTCTCGGCCGAAGATCAAGCCGGCGGACGGCGCAAGCTCGTCGCCGGCCTGGCGGCAAGCTTCGTGCTGCTGGCCGTAATGGCCGGCGCCTATGTGATGCTGAAGGATGGTGTCACGCCGCGTCTTGCGCAGCAGCCTGCTGTATCGACCGAACAGGGCGGCGCGCAACCTTCCGTGCTCGGCACTGAAGGTACTTCCGTCGCAGAAACAATTCCGGAGGCCAGTCCGGAGGATGCCGGCGCCGTGGCGAACGACGCTGCAGCACCGGCATCCACCACGCCGCGTGCCGATCAACCGGTGACGACCGACGAGGCACTGGTTCCGCAAGCGAAGCCGGCCCCCGCGCCAGCGACCGCGCAGCCGGCCGGACGGGCGACTTTGACGCCGGCGGCACCGCTGACACCCGCACCCGCCAAGCCCGTCGAGACCGCACCGGTCGAACCGGTGCGCCTGACGCTGATGGAGGCCGCGGCCGCCGGGGACGCTGCCGCGCAATACGAGGTCGGGCAGCGCTACGCGACCGGCGAAGGCGTCACGCAGGACATGACACAGGCCGCCGAATGGTTCGAGCGCGCCGCCGGCCAGGGCCTTGCCATCGCGCAATACAGGCTCGCGACGCAGTATGAAAAAGGCCGCGGCGTAGCGCAGGACGACGCCAAGGCCCGCGCGCTCTACACGCAGGCGGCCGAGAGCGGCAACGTCAAGGCGATGCACAATCTCGCCGTCATTCATGCCGAAGGGCGCGGCACGGCGCAGGACTTCGCCACCGCCGCCAAGTGGTTCGAGGCCGCCGCCAATTACGGCCTGGGCGACAGCCAGTACAATCTGGCCGTGCTCAACGAACGCGGCCTCGGCATCGAGAAGAACACCGCCGAAGCCTACAAATGGCTCGCCATCGCCGCCAAGGGCGGTGACAAGGGCGCGGCGGCCAAGCGCGATGCGCTGGCCGCGACAATGGATGCCGCCGAACTCGCCAAGGCGAAAGTCGCCGCCGAGACCTGGCGCGCCCGCACGCCGGCGCCGCTTGCCAATGGCGATATCAGCTCGCTGAAGAGCTGGGACGTGTCGGCGCTCGACAGTGGCGCGCTTCCGGCGCGGGATGCCATCGCGCGGACACAGGCGCTGCTCAACCGGCTCGGCTATGACGCCGGTTCGCCCGACGGGCTGATGGGACCGCGCACGCGCGACGCCATCCTCAACTACCAGATCACCGAAGGTCTTCAGGCGACCGGGACCGTGACACCCGAGACTCTGACGGCGCTCGAGGCTCGCTTCGGCTGAGCCGTTTCCGGGCCGGTTTGCCTAGGAATTCCCCGCCGGACGTGTTACCCAAATCTGCATCCGTCGTTCCGTCCCTGCTTCGTTTCGGGGCGGGTTCCGGTTGCCGGAGTCGCGCCGCGCCATGCAGATTTATCTTCCGATCGCCGAGATGCCGGTCAATGTGCTGACCATTCTCGCCATGGGCGGTGCGGTCGGTTTCCTGTCCGGCATGTTCGGTGTCGGCGGCGGTTTCCTGATGACGCCGCTGCTGATCTTTCTCGGCATTCCGCCGGCGGTCGCGGTCGGCACGCAGTCGACCCAGGTCGTGGCCTCGTCGGTCACCGGCGCGCTGGCGCATTTCACGCGCAAATCGATCGACTTCAAGATGGGCGGGATCCTGCTTGCGGGCGGCGTGGTCGGCTCGGTCAGCGGCATCTTTCTGTTCCGGCTGCTGACGCGCATCGGCCAGATCGACCTGGTGATCTCGCTGGTCTATGTGATCTTTCTCAGCGTCATCGGCCTGATGATGATGGTCGAAAGCGTACGCGCGATCCGCGCGGCGCGCGGCGGCGCCCAGCCCACACGACGCGGCGGTCATCACAGCTGGATTCACGGCCTGCCCTTCAAGATGCGGTTCCGCCGCTCGAAGCTCTATATCAGCGTCATCCCGCCGATCCTTGTCGGCTATTTCGTCGGCGCCTTGTCGGCAATCATGGGCGTCGGCGGCGGCTTCATCATGATCCCGGCGATGATCTATCTGCTCAGAATGCCGACCAATGTCGTGATCGGCACCTCGTTCTTCCAGATCGTCTTCGTGACGGCTCTGACCGGCGTCATGCATGCCTATACCAATTTCGCGGTCGATATCGTGCTCGGCTTCCTGCTGGTGATCGGCGGCGTGATCGGTGCGCAGTACGGCGTGCGCGCGGCCGAAAAGCTGCCGGCCGAACAGTTGCGCGCGCTGCTGGCCGCCATCCTGCTGCTGATCGGGCTTCGCCTCGGTTTCGACCTGGTGACGACGCCCGACGACATCTATTCCGTTGTCGATGTGGTGCCGCACAGATGACCGGTCTGCCGACATATCGCGCCATGCTGGCGCTGGTGGTCCTGCTGCTGGCGGCCGGCGCCGCGCGCGCGGACCAACTCGTGACCGATCTTTCCGAACACCAGATCGCCATCCGTTCCAATTTCACCGGCACGCAGATTCTTCTCTTCGGCGCTGTGGAAGCGCGAACGCCCGGCGCGCGCGCGCTCAACCGCGACGTCGTCGTTGTGGTGCAAGGACCGAATGCACCCGCCATGGTGCGGCGGAAGGAAAGGGTCGGTGGCATTTGGGTCAATCACGATTCGGTGACCTATCCGGACGTTCCGGGCTATTACGCCATTGCCAGCACGCGTCCGCTGGAAGTGACCGCACCGGCCGAAACGCTGAAAGCACTGCGCATCGGGATCGACAGCATCGATCCGGGGCCGGCCGAAGCACGCGCGATCGACGGCACCGCGCAGGTGCTGATGCCGGAACAGGAAACCGCCTTCTGGAAGGCGCTGATCCGCAATCGCCAGCGCGAACGGCTTTTTGCCAATGTGCCGGGCGGCGTGACCTTTCTCGGCCAGACGTTGTTCCGCGCGACGGTCGACATTCCCGCCAATGTGCCGGTCGGGCTCTACACCGCGAAAGTCTATCTGTTTCAGGACGGCGTCGTGGTCGACACGATTTCGTCGCCGCTCTATATCGACAAGCGCGGCATCGAGCGGCTCATTTACCGCATGGCGCACAGCGATCCGATCCTTTATGGCTTGCTGGCGGTGCTGGGCGCCGCCCTTGCCGGCTGGCTCGCTTCGGCGATCATGGGACGACGTTGATGGAGATCGGATATCTTGCCGCCGCCGCGGGCGGCCTCATCAGTTTTCTCTCGCCCTGCGTGCTGCCGCTGGTGCCGGCCTATCTCTGCTTCATCGCCGGCACGTCGCTCGAGGAACTGACGCGCGAGGACGCGGAAGGAAAGCCGCTGGCGTCGGAAGGGCTGACGCAGCGCGTGGCGCTGGGCGCCATCGGATTCGTGCTCGGCTTCACGACGATCTTCGTCGCGCTCGGTGCCAGCGCGTCGGCGATCAATCCCTTCATCATGTCGAACAAGATCGTGCTGTCGCAGATCGCCGGCGCCGTCATCGTCGTGTTCGGCCTGCATTACATGGGTCTTTTTCGCATCGCGCTGCTCGATCGCGACATGCGTTTTCACATCGCCGGCAATGGCGCGGTTGCGCGCAGTCCGCTGATGCAGTTCGGCAGTCCCTACCTGCTGGGACTTGCCTTCGCTTTCGGATGGACGCCCTGCATCGGTCCGATCCTCGCGACGATCCTGACGATCGCGGCGGCGCAGGAAAGTCTGCAGGCGGGCGCGGCGCTGCTCACCGTCTATTCGCTGGGACTCGGCATTCCCTTCTTCGCGGCGGCTTTTGCCGTACGCGGATTCCTGTCCTTCGCGGCGGGCTTCCGCCGCCATATGCGCAAGGTCGAGATGACGGCCGGGCTGCTGCTGGCGGCAACCGGAACGCTGATGATCATGGGTTCGTTCGAGCGGATCGCGATCTTCCTGCTGGAGACTTTTCCGGTGCTGGCGACGTTCGGATAGGACAGCGGACCCCCCCTCTGTCACGCAACTGTCACAAAACTGTCACAATCGGGGTCCGGGGCGCCGATAAACCCGGGGACAAGATTTTTAATCCCCGGGGTTATCCCCGGGTTTATCCCTCAAATCGGGGACAAGTGCGGTTTTTCCTTCCGCCTGCGGATCAATCCGCCTCGAGGCGGCGGGCGGCGACGGGCACGACAGTGCGGCCGCCCATCATCCAGGCATGAAAATCGAGACCCGGAAAGAGGCCGTCCCAGGCCCTGTCGAGCACATTGAGGCCGCCGGCATAGGCGCCGAAGGCCGGCAGGACCATGCGCGTGCCGTCGGAGGCGTAGCAGCGGCGGCGCAGACGGCGACCGCGGACGCGGACGGCGGCGCATGGATGCAGATGGCCGGCAATCTCGCCAATGGCGGGCGCGGGCCTCGGTTCGTGACGGAAGGTCAGCGGGCCGAGGCGAAGCTCCGCCATGACGGTGCCGCCGAATTCGCGCGGGGGGACCGGATCGTGATTGCCCGAAATCCAGACCCAGTCGAGATTTTTTGCAAGCCGCGTCAGATGTGCGGCGTCGCTCGCGTCCATGCGTGAGGCGGCGGCGCGGTCGTGGAAACTGTCGCCCAGCGCGACGACGGCGCGCGGACGGAAGCGGGCGATCAGATTTTCGAGGCGGGCGAGCGTCGCGCGGGTGTCGTAAGGCGGCAGCGGCTGACCGCGGGCGGCATAGGCCGACCCTTTTTCGAGATGGAGATCGGCGACGACCAGCAGGCGCTCGGCGGCGAGCCATGCAGCGCCTTCCGGCGTCAGGTCGAAGGCGACACCGCAGACGGTGAGCGCGGGATGCGTTTCGAGGTGGATGGGTTTTTCTTTCAGAGTTTGCATCCGGCTTCCGTTTCTAGACGCGATGCTGCGCCCCCGCCCCAAACGGTCTTCGACCGTTTGACCCTCCCCAAGGGGAGGGTGGAAGTTCACACCAGCCTTGTCGCCTCTTCTATCAGTTTGTCGGCCGCTTCGGAAAGCAGGGCCTCGTTGGCTTCGCCGTCGACCTGGACCTTGCCGATGTCGAGCAGGACGGGGACGGCGAGCGGCGAGACGCGGTCGAGGCGTTTCAGGACGATGCGGCCCCGAATGCGTTTCAGCATGTCGGCGACGCGGGCGATGTCGAGCAGGCCCGAAGCGGCGTCATTATAGGTGGCGCGCAAGAGGATGTGATCGGGTTCGTGCTCGCGCAGCACATTATATATGAGATCGGAGGAGAAGGTGACCTGGCGGCCGGTCTTCTCCTGACCGGGATAGCGGCGCTCGATGAGACCGGAAATGATCGCGCAATCGCGGAAGGTGCGCTTCAGCAGGCTCGATTCGGCGAGCCAGGCATCGAGATCGTCGCCCAGCATGTCCTCGGCGAACAATTCGCCGAGCGGCAATTCGTGGCGCTGATGCATCAGGCCCGGATCGCGCAGGCACCAGATCGCCAGCGCATATTCCGACGCGACAAAGCCCATGGGACGCGCGCCAGCGCGGTCGAGGCGGCGGGTCAGCAGCATGCCGAGCGTCTGATGCGCGAGGCGGCCCTCGAAGGGGTAGCAGACGAGATAGAACTTGTCGCCGCGCGGGAAGCACTCGACCAGCAGATTGTCTTCGCCGGGGAGCACAGAACGCCAGCTCTGCATTTCGAGCCATTCGCGGACCTGCGGCGGCAGGTGCCGCCACTCCGCCTTGTGCGCCAGCATGCGGCGGACGCGGGCGGCCAGATAGGTCGAGAGCGGAAACTTGCCGCCATAGTAGGACGGGATCATGGGCGACGGATCGTTCGACTTCGTGACCAGGGCCTCGGTTTCGGCGAGACCTTCGAAACGCAATATGTGGCCGGCGAAGAGGAAGGTGTCGCCGGGCGAAAGCTGGTCGATGAAATATTCCTCGATCTCGCCGAGATAGCGCCCGCCCATGCCGCCGACGGGGCGGCGTCCGCCGCGCCTGATCATGCGCACCTTCAGCATCGGCGCCTCGACGATGGTGCCGACATTCATGCGGTATTGCTGGATGACGGAAGGCGAGGACGCGCGCAGGCGCATGTCGCCCTCGAGTTTCGCGTTGGGACGCAGGCGGGCGAAGCGGTCATAGGTTTTCAGCGCGTAGCCGCCGGTGGCGACGAAATCGACCACCTTCATGAAATCTTCGCGTGTCAGCGCGCGGTAGGGCGCGGCGGAACGGACTTCCGCATAGAGATCGTCCGGGTCGAAGGGGGCGGAACAGGCGCAGCCCAGAATGTGCTGCGCCAGCACGTCGAGCGCGCCGGTGCGCGCGATCATGCCGTCCTGCGCGCCTTCCAGCGCGGCGGCGCGGGCGGCCTCGCATTCGAGCACCTCGAAACGGTTGGCCGGCACCAGCAGCGCACGCGAGGGCTCGTCGAGGCGGTGATTGGCGCGGCCGATGCGCTGCAGCAAGCGGCTGGCGCCTTTCGGGGCGCCCATGTTGACGACGAGATCGACCTCGCCCCAGTCGATGCCGAGATCGAGGGTAGAGGTACAGACGACGGCGCGCAGGCTCCCCGCCGACATGGCGGCCTCGACCTTGCGGCGGGCTTCGGCGGCGAGCGAACCATGATGGAGCGCGATGGGGAGCGCGTCGTCGTTCAAGCGCCAGAGTTCCTGAAAGACGAATTCGGCCTGGCTGCGCGTGTTGACGAAGACCAGCACGATGCGGTTTGCGCGGATCGCCTCATAGACGGCGGGGAGCGCGTGGCGCGCCGAATGACCCGACCAGGGAATGCGCGCCTCGCCGCCCTCCTCGTCCGGCAGGCCGGTGGCGACGATGCCGATCTCCGGCGCGGCGCCGGGGGGCGCGACGACGATGTCGGCGAGGCTTTCGCCTTCCGCCGGTTGCGGCAGCAGATAGCGGCGGAGTGCATCGGGCTCGGCGACGGTGGCCGAGAGGCCGACGCGGCGAGCGGCGGGGGCCAGACGCGCCAGCCGCGCGAGACCGAGCGACAGGAGATCGCCGCGCTTCGAATTGGCCAATGCGTGCAGTTCGTCGAGGACGATGCAGGAAAGCGCGCCGAAGAATTTCGGCGCGTCGGTGTAGGAGAGCAGCAGCGCCAGTTGTTCCGGCGTCGTCATCAGGATCGAGGGCGGCGTGTGGCGCTGGCGCAGGCGGCGGTTCTGCGGCGTGTCGCCGGTGCGGGTTTCGATGGCGATGCCGAGGCCCATTTCGGCGAGCGGGATTTCGAGGTTGCGCTTGACGTCGACGGCGAGCGCCTTCAAGGGCGAGATATAGAGCGTGTGCAGCGCCGGCACGGCTGGCGGATTTTCGACGAGATCGACGAGGCTCGGCAGAAAGCCTGCCAGCGTCTTGCCGGCGCCTGTGGGCGCGATCAGCAGGACCGATTTTTGCGCGCGGGCAAGATCGAGCAACGCCAGCTGATGGGCGCGCGGGCGCCAGCCACGGGCGGCGAACCAGCGGGCGAAGGCGGGCGGCAGCGCAGCGGGCGCTTGCACGGGGAGCGGGGCAGTCATGGCGGGAGGTTAGCAGGCTGCGCGGCGATTGGGGGAGGACGAAAAGGCGGCGCCTCCACAGCGCCGCCTTCCACCCTCGCCCAGCGGAGGCGCTCCCTCTTTCGCCGCCGCAGCGCGGCAGCGCTACCGGACGCGCTCGATCGCGGGCGGCACCCACCGCCCGTCAACCGCCTCGGGCGCGGGCGCGAAGAGCCGCATGGTGACGCCGAGCTTGCCGCTTGCCGGTGCGGGCAGCCAGTTCGACTCCCGCGCCTTGCCCGGGCTTTCGTGCTGCAGGTAGATGTCGAGCGAGCCGTGGGCGTTGAAGGTCAATGCGTCCCTGTCGCCGATGGCGAAACGGTTGAGCGGATTGGCGACCTGAAAGCCCTCCTCGTCATACATCGTCAACGACCAGAAAGCGTTCGCCGGCGGAAGTTCGTCCTTGCCGAAATGCAGCACATAGTCCTGGCCGCCCATCAGCGGCTGTCCCGCCGCGTCGGCGAGGTTCATGGGATATACGGCGTCCTCCGGCGACAGGGCGCCGAGACCGATCATGGTGACGATCGCGCGTTTCAGATAGTCGTTGCCGTAGACACCGAAACCCGAGCGGCCGATCAGCCAGCCATTGCGGGTCTCGCCGATGCTTGCCGTGACGCCTTTCATCAGCGTCTGCACCCGGCCCGGCGCGGCCTCAAGCGCGGTACGCGCCGCCGGGTCGAGCGCGGCGATGTCGAAGGGCTTGCCGGCTTCGAGACCGAGCCGCCGCATGCGCTCCAGAGCGGCCCAGTCGGTCGGATGCGGCGCGTGCATTTCGAGAAGCTTTCCGGCCCGGGCGAAATAGGCCGCGGCCGGCATGTCGTGCACCTGTTTCAGCGGATCGGTCGTCATGTCGACGCCGCTATCGGCCGCCGGCGCCGCGGGGTGGCGTTCGGGCGAACCCCATTGCGCCATCGGGACGACCGCCATCCGGTCCTGAATGGCGTGCACGTTCGCGTAGTCGGCGGGGCCGTTCGTCTGTATACGGCCGATAATCCACACATCCGCGGTCGGCGCGTCGATCCGCCGGACGCCATCGGGGAGCTTGCCCTGCCAGCCGGGGGGAACGACGCCCCAGTTTGCGGGGCCGGTGCCGCTGGTGCGCCAGCCCGGCGCCGCGAAGACCTCCGTCCACATGTCGTAGAAGGGCAGGATGTAGTAGCGCCCGCCAGTGTCGGGCATCGAGACGATCACCGGCCCGTCGCGCAGATCGAGCCAGGCCAGCGAATAGAGCGTATCGAAATTCGGGCGGACAACCGTGCGCGAGGCGGCGTCCGGGTAGCTGCGACGGTGGTGGAAGGCATTGACCGGACCAACCCCTTCAACCGTGCCTGCCGGCAGATTGGTCATCACCGCACGCGTCACATCCATCGTGATGAGCGGATAGAAGTAGGCATAGGCCTCGTCGGCCGCCGCCTGTATCTCGCTCTTGTCGAAGGGAACCGCCGGCGAAGCGGCGGCACTGCCCAACATCATGGCAGCGGCTGCGAGACCGGCTGCCAGAAACACCGACTTCCTCATGCTGTTCGTCATTTCATGCTCCTGCGTTTTCCCGAAGCGGGCGGCTCCGCGCCGACGCACCTGCCCCGGCGAAGCGGAAGCTAATGCCGGCCATTGAAGTGAATTGTCCCTACAGGTACATTTGAGCATGGTTTCCGATGCAACCGAGAAGCGGCTGATCGCCGCCGCGCCTGCAGGCTGGTTTGCCCGCCAGCCGGCCGGATTCCGGCGGCGGCTGCTCGAACGATCCGTCGAGATGTCATTTTCCGATGGCGACTGGCTCTACGGGACCGAGGATGAGGCGGGCGGCCTTTTCGCCATTTTCGACGGCGGCGTTCACCTGTTCGCCGCCGTGGCGGACAAGGGCACCGTGCTGATCGACCTGGCGGGGCCCGGCAGATGGTTCGGTCAGGTGGGTTTGCTTCCGCAAACGCATCGGCTCGTAACGGCGGTCGCGGCCGGGCCGGTCCGGGCGCTTGCCGTTCCGCGCGGCGTGCTGACGCGCTTCGTCACCGAATTTCCCGACGCATGGCTATCCTTCACCGCGCTGAACCTGGAGCAAATGCAGGACATGGTGCGTATCGTCGCCGATATTCTCGCGCTGCCGCCCGCCATCCGCGTCGCCGCGCGCCTGCATGGGCTCGTCTCGCGAACGAGCGGCGCATATGGACACCATGTGCCGGTGACCCAGGCCCAGCTTGGCGAGATGACCGGACTCGAACGCAAGACCGTGCATCGCGCCCTGCAGTCGCTGCAAACGCGCGGTCTGATCCGGCTGCGCTACGGCGCGATCGAGGTGCTCAACCCACACGGCCTCGGACGCGCCGCCGGTGGCAGCGACTGAGGTTGTTTTTTCACGATCCGGAAGATATCCCCAATTGTCAGCGATGCGCTCGATCCCCATTTAAAGGCCATCTCCAGAAATTCGTCGGAACGAAACCGCCCATGAAACCTCCGGGGCCGTCGCGGGGCTTCAAATCGGCGGGGCATCATGGGAGACTTGACGATCCCACCACAATGGAGCTCCCGCCCGATGTTCGATCAATTGCCGCCCGCGCTTCGCGAACAGCTCGACCTTTTGCTGCCGACGCTTGTCGAACACGGGCTGGCAATGATTTCGGCCATCGTGATCCTGATTGCCGGTTTCTGGTTTGCCGGCAAGGCGCGGGTGTGGACGATTGCCGGCATTGCGCGGATTCCCGGCATCGACGAGATGCTGCAGAATTTCTTCGGCACGATGGTGCGCTATCTGGTGCTGATCTTCACGCTGCTGGCCGTACTGGCGAAATTCGGCGTGCAGACGGCCAGCCTGATCGCGCTGCTGGGCGCCGCCGGCCTTGCGGTCGGTCTGGCGTTGCAGGGCACGCTGTCGAATGTGGCGGCCGGTGTGATGCTGCTGATCTTCCGGCCGTTCCGCGCCGGGCATTATGTCGAGATCGGCGGCATTGCGGGCACGGTCAAGCTGCTGTCGCTCTTCACCACCGAACTGACGACGCCCGACAATGTGCAGATCTTCGTGCCCAACAGCCAGATCTGGGGCCAGGCGGTGCGCAACTTCTCGTTCCATCCGACGCGGCGGGTCGATTTTTCCTTCGGCATTTCCTATGCCGACGATATCGGCAAGGCGATGGACGCGATCCGGGCCGAATTCGAGGCCGATCCGCGCTGCCTCAAGGAGCCCGAACCCTTTCTCGGCGTCGGCAGCCTGGGCGACAGTTCGGTCAACATCACCGCGCGGGCCTGGACAATGACGAGCGACTACTGGCCGTTCAAGTTCGACCTGACGCGGCGGGTCAAGGAGCGTTTCGACAGCGAGGGAATCACCATCCCCTTCCCCGCGCGGACGGTCTACACTGGCAAGGACTGAGGCCCGGGGGACGCGGCGTCACAAGGACGGATTTTCGACATGGATCGTTTTTTCGGCGGGCCGGTGCTGGCCACCATCTTCAAGCTCGCGGTCGCCTCGATCGCGGTCGGCATCGTGCTGGCCATTCTCGGCATCAAGCCGATCGACCTCTGGCGCGACTTTCTCGACACGGTGATCCGGGTCTGGGAGATGGGCTTCGACGCTCTCGACTGGTCGCTGCAATATCTGGTGCTGGGCGCCATCGTCGTGGTGCCGATCTTCATCATCGTCCGGCTGTGGTCGGTGATGACGGAGCGCGGGAAGCGGGAGTGAGGGGAAGGCGCTGCAAGCGGCCCCTTCGCTGACGACTTCTATCGCCGACAGGCCGCGACCCCGCCCCGAAATCTGCTTCGCAAATTTCGACCCTCCCCCAAGGGGCTACGGCATTCACGGAATTGATTCGTACCGTTCGCCAACGGCCAAGAGATGCGAGTTATTTCAATGCAATCATGCAAAGGCGTCATTATTCGAGATGTGTCCTCGGGTACTGCTAAGCCTTTGATTTTTCGACCTTCGAATCGGATGTGTGAATGCCGTAGCCCCCAAGGGGAGGGTGGGACGGCAAGTTGTGCGGCAGGTGCATACGCCTTCCCTTGCGTCATGCCGAAAGGTGAGACGGGGCGGGCCTGAAAAGCTAATCTCCCCCCAAACAAACATGCGGGTGGACGAGATGGCTACGATGTTTCGCGACGGGCTTTTGGCGGGCAAGCGCATTCTGGTGACCGGCGGCGGCACCGGGCTCGGCAAGGAAATGGCCGAGGATTATCTGCGGCTCGGGGCGGAGGTCTATATCTGCGGACGGCGCAAGAATGTGCTCGACGAGACGGCCAAGGCGCTGATGGGGAAACATGGCGGTTCGGTCAAAACGCATAGCGTCGATATTCGCGTCGCGCAGGCCGTCGACGACATGGTGGGCGAAATCTGGGCCGATGGCGGGCCGCTGACCGGGCTCGTCAACAATGCGGCCGGCAATTTCATTTCACCGACCAAGGACCTTTCGCCGCGCGGCTTCGACGCCATCGCCAATATCGTTTTTCACGGTTCCTTTTATGTGACGCATGCGATCGGGCGGCGCTGGATCGAAGACAAGGTCAAGGGCAGCGTGATCTCGATCCTGACGACATGGATCTGGAATGGCGGGCCGTTCACCGTGCCGTCGGCGATGTCGAAGGCCGGCATCAACATCATGACCAAGTCGCTCGCCGCCGAATGGGGCCCCTATGGCATCCGCCTCAACGCCATCGCGCCGGGACCCTTCCCGACCGAAGGCGCCTGGGCGCGGCTTTCGCCCGGCCAGTCGACCGATGGCGAGGGCTCGCGTGAGGGCATTCCGATGGGGCGCGTCGGCGAGATGGACGAATTGAAAAACCTGGCGACCTTCCTGATGGCGGATGGCTGCGAATATCTGACCGGTCAGACCATCGCCATCGACGGCGCGGGCTATTCGGCCAGCGGCGGAAACTTCTCGCGGCTGTCGAAGCTCAGCGACGACGACTGGGCCAAGATGCGCGAAATGATCCGCAGCGCCAACGACAAGGACAAGGCGCAACGGAGCGTTTAAGGGAAGAAGATTTTTGCACGCGGAGACGCGGAGGCGCGGAGGCGCGGAGAAGAGAAGGAAGTGCAGACATGTACGAAGGGGGGAAATTGGACTGATCATGCAGGAGCAGCAAAGATTTACTGGCGCTTCGCGCCGGAGGATTCTTCGCGCCGCAGGCGCAATCATTCTTCAATAACTTTTCGTGTCTTCGCAGCTTCGCGCGATTTTTCTTCTCTTCTCCGCGCCTCCGCGTCTCCGCGTGAAAAATTCTTCCCTTCGCGTCCTCGCGCTTTCGCGTGAGATCCTTCTTCCTGTTCACATCTCGATGACGACCTTGCCGACGACCTTGCGTTCCTGAAGCATGCGCATCGCGTCGACGGCGCGCTCCAGCGGGAAGCGGGCGCAGATGTGGGGTTTGATCTTGCCTTCGGCGGCGAGGCGGTCGATGGCTTCGATATTGGCGCGGCCGGCTTCCGGGTCGCGGCGTCCGTATTCGCCGGCGCGGACGCCGATGACCGAGAAGCCCTTGATCAGCGGCATGTTGACCGAAACGGTGGGGATGCGGCCGCTGGTGAAGCCAATGATCAGCAGGCGGCCGTTCCAGGCGATGCAGCGGATGCTTTCGTCGAAGATGTCGCCGCCGACCGGATCGTAGATCACGTCGGCGCCCCGGCCCTCCGTCAGTTCCTTGACCTGTTCGCGAAAACCCCTTGTCACGTTCAGGACGTGATCGGCGCCGCGCGCCTTCACGACCTTCAGCTTTTCATCCGACGCCGAGGTCGCGATGACGGTGGCGCCGAGCAGCTTGCCCATTTCGACGGCGGCGAGGCCGACGCCGCCGGTCGCCCCGTGCACCAGCAGGGTTTCGCCCGGTTGCAAATGACCGCGGCAGGTGAGCGCGACATAAGCCGTGAGGTAAGCGGCCGGATAGGCGGCGGCCTCGGCAAAATCCATGCTGCCGGGGATCGGGCGGCAGGCGGTTTCCGGCACGTTGACTTCCTCGGCGAAGCCGCCGATGCGCAGGCCGGCGACGACGCGGTCGCCGGGCTTGAACTTCGTCACGCCCTCACCGACCGCGGCGACGATGCCCGCCCCTTCCATGCCGGGGGCGAAGGGAAGCTCGGGCTTGAACTGGTATTTGCCCTGCACCATCAGGATGTCGGGGAAGTTGATCGAGCAGGCCTTGAGACGCAGACGCAGCTCGCCCTTGCCCGGTGGCGGCAGATCGATTTCGTCCATGCGCAGGACGCCGATGTCGTCGGACAATTCATGCACACGCATGGTTCGCATTTCGAGACTCCCGGAAATTTTTGCTTATGGCAAATTGCTGTGTGCGCCAAGCATAGAGCCGCGGCCCCAACTTCGCCACGGTGGCCGCGCAGAATGCGCCCGGGAGCAGCCGGGGCGCCCGCGAGAGGGAAGAGCAGGATGATCGAGGGCATGGAGAAGGTGCGCTTCGGCGTGGCGCATCTCGACCGGATTGCGTTGCATTATGCCGAGACGGGGCCGGCGGACGGGCCGCCGGTCTTTCTGCTGCACGGCTTTCCCGACAATTGCCTCGGCTGGCGCCACCAGATGCCCGATCTCGCAAAGGCGGGCTTCCGCGTGATCGCGCCCGACCAGCGCGGCTATGGCTTGAGCGGGAAGCCGCGCGGCGTGAGGGCCTACGATCTCGACGAGCTGGCGCAGGACGTCATCGACCTCGGACGGCATTTCGGCGAGGAGAAGCTGCGCGTCGTCGGGCACGACTGGGGCGCCAGCGTTGCCTGGTGGCTCTGCTCGACGAGGCCGGAGCATATGGAGAAAGCGGCGATGATCAATGCGCCGCATCCCTCGGTGTGGAAGCAGGCGATGTATGAGGACAAGGCGCAGCGGAAGAAGAGCCGCTATGTGAAGATGTTCCGCCTGCGCGGCATCCCCGAATGGGCGATGCGGCGGAAGAACTTCGACACGCTGATCGAGGCGCTGGAAGCGTCGGCGCGCGAGGGCGCCTTCGCGAAGGAGGAATGGGACGCTTATCGCCGCGCATGGAGCGAGCCGAAGGCGCTCACCTCGATGATCCACTGGTACCGCGCGCTGTTGAAGAAGGATCTTTCGGCGCCTGTCGCGCGCATCGACGTGCCGGTGCTGCTCGTCTGGGGCGAGAAAGACAATTTTGCGGATGTGTCGCTGGTGAAGAAGAGCATCGATCTTTGCGAGCGCGGCGGCACGCTGTTCCTCGCGGAGGGCACGCATTGGGTGCTGCGCGAGGAAGCGGCGAGCATCAACCCGATGCTCGTCACGTTTCTCCGCTCCGATCAGGATGCGTAGGCATAAGCCGAACCGAGCGCGGCGAGCCCGAGCACGATGAAAAGCGCGGCGGCCGCGAAGCGCATGGCGGCTGCGGGCACACGCTTTGCCGCCGCCTCGCCGAAGAGGACGACGGGCACGTTCGCCACCATCATGCCGAGCGTCGTGCCGAGCGCGACAAGGGCGAGCGTCTCGTAGCGCGCGCCAAGGGCGACGGTCGCGAGCTGCGTCTTGTCGCCCATCTCGACCAGGAAGAAGGCCACCGTGGTCGCAAGGAAGGGGCCGAAGCGGGATGCTGCCTGCGCTTCATCCTCCGAAGGGGGCTCGTCCGGCACGAGCATCCAGAGCCCCATGGCGAGGAAGGAAAGGCCAAGCACCCAGGCGAGAAGCTGCGGGGTGAGCCAGGCCGCGACGAGCGTTCCGGCCCATGCGGCAAGCGCATGATTTGCGACCGTGGCGACGAAGATGCCCGCGATGACGGCCAGCGGCGCGCGAAAGCGCACCGCCAGGACGAGGGCGAGCAATTGCGTCTTGTCGCCGATTTCAGCAATGGCGACGGCACCGAGAGAGACGAGGAAGGCTTCCAAGGGAACGAACTCCAGCGCCGGACGAGACAATGACCCATTGCGCCCGCCCGGCAGAGGGGCGCGCATGAGCCAAAGGTCTCGCCAATTCAGCTGTCGCTGAGCACGGACGCCACGAGATGGATTGTCTCGAGTCTGTTGACGCCCGCCCCTCTCTGCCATGACGGCGGAGGGCGGCTACTCCCCTAAGGACGATGGGGGATTAGCATGGCGGGACGGCATGAATCAAGGCGGGCGGGTGTCAGAACGACTCGCAGGGTTGGCGCCCTGCCCTTCGCGTGGCTCAGGGCGTTCGGCGCTCGAAAAGGTCCACCGGACCTTTTCGTTTGCTTACGCAAACCGCTCCTCACCCCACAAGGGGAGGGTGGAGAAGAATCAGTGGAGCGCGGTCTTTACATCTTCGGCGATTTTTTCGCAGGCGGCCTTTGCGGCGGGAACGACGCCGGTCATGGCGGTGAAGGTGTGGGCGAGGCTGTCTTCGCAGCGCGAGGTGACGGGGACGCCGGCTGCCTTCAGCCTGTCGGCATAGGCCAGGCCCTGGTCGCGCAGCGGATCGAAGCCGGCGGTCACGACAATGGCCGGCGCCAGGCCCGCCAGATCGGGTTCCTTCATCGGCGAGACGCGGACGTCCTTCCGCTCGGCCTCGTTGTCGAGATAGAGGCCGGCGAACCAGTCCATGATTTCGGCTGTCAGCGGATAGACATCGGCGCAGCTCTGCATCGAGCCGCCCTGCCATTCCCAGTCGGTGACTGGATAGATCAGCAATTGCAGCGCCGGGCCGGGGCGGCCGGCGCGCCTTTCCTGCTGGGCGATGACGGCCGAGAGATAGCCGCCGGCACTGTCGCCGCCGACACCGATCCTGCCGGCGATCATGCCGAGATCGGCCGCATGGGCCTCGGCCCAGCGATATGCGGCCTCGGCATCGTCGACCGCGGCGGGGAACTTGTGTTCCGGCGCCAGGCGGTAGGCGACGTTCAGCACGGCGATGCCGGCGATGTCGGCGATCATGGTGCAGAAGGTGTGACAGGTGTCGAGATCGCCGATGACGCAGCCGCCGAAATGGAAGAAGACGAGACCCGGCAAGGGACCGGCAGCGCCCTTCGGCGTGTAGAGGCGTGCCGCGAGCGGGCCGGCCGGGCCCGGCACTTCAAGCGCGCGCACCGAAACGCCGGCGCGCGGCGCATCGTCGAGCAGCGCGAGGCCGGCTGCGGTGCCGGCGCGCGCGGCGACGGGGTCGAGCGTCACGATCGACGGCTGGCGCGCGCCCTGCGCCGCCAGGAACTGCATGCGCGCATCGAGGATGCGGCCGTCGATCGCCAGGGGCTTGCCGCCCGACATGCGGATCAGCACGCCGTCGGGCAGTTTCAGCAGGGTACGGACGATCAGTTTCTGGATGTTCATGCCTGTTCCTGATTTCCCTTGTGCGGCAGCGCGCGGAAGCCGCTGAGCACAAGCTGGGTGGCGAAGGTGGCGGCGGCATCGGCATCCATGTCCGGGCGGCGCAGCATGCGGTCGCCGATTTCCATGGCGATGCCGACAAGTGCGGCCATCAGATATTCGGAATCGACCGCCGGCAGCGTGCCGTTGCGGATGTCCTCTTCGAGATATTCGCGGATTTCCTCGAAGCCGGCCAGAATCTCGGGCGAATCCATGCGCACGCGCAGCGTGTTGGGATTGCGGCGCATCACCTGGAAGGTGTCGCGGTCGGTCGCCAGATATTCGAAATAGGTGCGATAGGCGTTGCGGATGAAATCCTCAAAGGTGCGCGAGCGGATGCGCTCGGCGCGCAGGCGCGGCCGGATGCGGCGCATGCCGTCGTCCATCAGCGCCTCGAAGACCTCTTCCTTGCTCTTGAAGTAGTTGTAGAAGGTGCCCGAGGCCAGACCGGTCTTGCGGATGATGTCGCGCACCGAGGTGGCGCCATAGCCGAGATCGGCAAAGACGCTGCGCGCGGCATCGAGGATCGCCTCGCGGTTGTTGTGCTTGGTCTGCTCGCGCTTGCCGCGCGGCCTGGCGGCCGGCGCGGCGGCGGCCGCATCCGGCTGCTGTTTCACTGTCGTCATCATTCCTCCCCGCGCGCGGCGATGCGCCCCCGCCGCGCCAATCGCCTCAATCTACTCCAATGACGACAGACGTCAATTTCTGCAACGCTCGAGGCGGAGAAAAAATATTCCTGATTTCAACAAGTTAGGTCCCTCCGGCGAGCGGCGGACTCAGCCGGCCGAAGTTGCCTCAGGGGAATGCGTAGGCGGCAATGAGGCGCGTCACGTTCACCCCGTCGGCGGAGAGCGGCAGATGCACGCATTCGAACCTGCGATAGCCGCGATCGAGCCAGTCGAGATGGCCGCCATGCGCCACGGGGCCCGGCGAAGCCAGCAGGTGCTCCAGTGCTGCCAGGCGCTCGGCCAGACGTTCTCCGCTGTGCGCTTCGCGAATGGAGGTGCCGGTGCGGTCGACGCCGCCCATTTCGACAAGACGCGTTCCCATCAGCCGGTAGCGCATGTCGAGCGGTTCGCAGGTGATGTCGGCGATGGCGATATAGGGCAGCAGGCGCGGCATCTCGACCGGGTCGATGTCGGAAGGCGCCGGCATGATCCGCGTGCCGCGTTTACGCTCCCAATAGGCGATCAGCATCGGCAGCGGCGGCGCAAGCGCCTCCAGATCCGTCAGAACGGTCAGACCGTCCGCGAGGGCCAGCATCAGCTTGAACTCCGTTCCGGCCCGGATGGGCGCGCTTTTCTCCGTCCCCTTCTGCATTGTTGTCCCGCCGGACCCCCGATGCAACCTCCCCATGACCCAGATGCCAATTGACTTGGCGGCTGGTCGTGGCGTTACTAGGGCTACACACCGCAAACTCACGCAATTTTCCGGAAACATCATGGCGTCGGATTTCAAGGTCACGCCCGAGCACATCAAACTGATGAAGGATGTGCTGATCGAGCATGTGCCGCATGCCAAGGCGCTGGGGCTGACCGTCGTCGATGCAGCGCCCAACGAGGCCTGGCTCGCCGTGCCCTATGCCGAGAACCTGGTTGGCAATCCCGAGACCGGCGTCATTCATGGCGGCGTCATCACCTCGCTGCTCGACAATGCCTGCGGCATTGCCGTGCAGCTGGCGCTGCCGGAGCGGATGTCGATCGCGACGCTCGACTTGCGCATCGACTACATGAAGCCGGCAACGCCGAAGCTCGACCTGGTGGCGCATACGCACTGCTACAAGGTGACGACCAATATCGCCTTTGTGCGCGGCACCGCCTATCACGAAGACGAGGCCGATCCGATCGCGACCTGTGTCGGCACCTTCATGCTGGCGGCCAATCGCAGCATGCCGATGCCGATGACGCCGGAAGCGGCCGCCGAGGCGATGGCGCTGTTTGCCGAGAAGAAGGGCGGCGCGACATGAGCGAGGCGCGCCCGGCACCCGACATCGACGCGCTGATGCAGGCGATACCTTACGCGCGCTGGCTCGGCATCACGATCGACCAGCGCGGCAACGAGATCACCACCGTGCTGCATTTCTCGCAGAAGCTGATCGGCAATCCGGTGCTGCCGGCGCTGCATGGCGGCGTCATCGGCGCGTTTCTGGAGACGACGGCGATTGCGCAGCTTGCGTTTGAGGCCGGCGCCGGCGCGCTGCCGAAGCCGATCGGCCTGACCATCGACTATCTGCGCTCGGGCAAACCGGTCGATACCTATGGCCGGGCCGTCATCACCAAGCAGGGGCGGCGCGTCGCCACCGTGCATGCCGAGGCCTGGCAGGAGGACCGCGCGCGGCCGATCGCGGCCGCACATGGGCATTTCCTGCTCAAGGCCGCGGACGAACCCGCCGGAACATGAGCGCGGCGCCGACCGGGAGCCGCGTGACGCAGCGGACAGTGCTGGCGATTGCCGTTCCCATCGTCATCTCGAATCTTTCGACGCCGCTGCTGGGGATCGCCGATACCGCGGTGATGGGGCGGCTGGGCGATCCGAAATATATCGGCGCGGTTGCCATCGGCGCGCTGATCTTCACGCTGGTCTACTGGACCTTCGGCTTTCTGCGCATGGGAACGACCGGGCTGACCGCGCAGGCGCTGGGGGCCAATGACGGCGCGGAGATCCGCGCCGCGCTCGGACGGGCGCTGCTGATTGCCGGCGCGGTCGGTTCGGCGCTGATCCTCGCCCAATGGCCGATCCGCGAAATCGCCTTCGCGCTGCTCGATGGCGGGCCAGAGGTCGAACCGCTGGCGCGGACCTATTTCGACATCCGCATCTGGAGCGCGCCCTGGGCGCTCGCCAATTATGCGCTGGTCGGCTGGTTCATCGGGCTCGGGCGGGCCAAGGTGGCGCTGGTGCTGCAGGTCTTCCTCAACCTCGTCAACATCTTCTTCAACATCGTGCTGGCGCTGGGGCTCGGCTGGGGCGTGGCCGGGATCGCGGCCGGCACGCTGATCGCCGAAGTCTGCGCGGCGGCGCTGGGGCTTGCCGTCGCGGCGCGGCATCTGCGGTTCTATCCGGGCCAGTGGACGCGGGCGCGCCTGCTGGATGCGGCGCAGCTCGCGCGCACCATCGCGGTCAATCGCGACATCATGATCCGCACCGTGGTGCTGATGCTTTCCTTCGCCTGGTTCACCGCCAAAAGCGCCGAGGCCGGGCCGCTGACGCTGGCGGTCAATTCGATCCTGCTGCAATTCGTGACGGTCAGCGCCTTCTTTCTCGACGGTTTCGCGCTGGCCGCCGAAGCGCTGGTCGGGCGCGCGGTGGGGGCGCGCCACCGCGCCGATTTCGACCGCGCGGTACGGCTCTCGACCTTGTGGGCGGCGGGCATCGCGCTGCTGTTGTCGTTCGGGATTTTCGCGGCCGGCGGGGCCGCGATCGATTTTCTCAGCATCGATGACGGCGTGCGCGCCACCGCCCGGGTCTATCTCTTGTGGGCGGCGGCGCTGCCGGTGCTCTCGGTCTGGTGCTACCAGCTCGACGGCATCTTCATCGGCGCGACGCGGGGGGCGGAGATGCGCAATGCGGCGCTGGCCTCGAGTCTGCTGTTTCTGGGGCTGTGGTGGCTCTTCCTGCCGTTCGGCAATCACGGGCTGTGGGCGGCGCTGGCCGGCTTCAACCTGATGCGCGCCGCCTCGCTCGGCTTCTATCTGCCGCGGCTCCGGCGCGCGATCTAGAAGAGTTCGAGCACGCTTTCGGGCGGCCGGCCGATCCTTGCCTTCGCGCCCATGACGACGATCGGGCGTTCGATCAGGATCGGGTTCTCGACCATCGCGCGCAGAAGTTTTTCGTCCGTCAGTTTCTCGTTGTCGAGGCCGAGCGACTTGTAGACGTCCTCGCCTTTTCGCATCAGATCGCGCGGTTTCATCTTCAGCTTCTTCAGGATCGCCTGCAGCTCGGCGGCCGAAGGCGGCGCCTTCAGATATTCGATCACCTGCGGAGCATGGCCGTGCTCTTCCAGCAAGGCCAGCGTCTGGCGCGATTTCGAGCAGCGCGGGTTGTGATAGATGACGGGCTTCGGCATTTTCCCTCCTTCTTCTATGTCACATCGGCGCCGACGGCGTCCGTCAGATGCGCGAAACCGTCGGCTTCCAGACAGGCCGCCAGTTCGCGCTTGATGCGCGCGATCAGGCCCGGCCCTTCATAGGTCAGCGCCGAATAGAGCTGCAGCAGCGAGGCGCCGGCGCGGATCTTCATATAGGCGTCGCGTCCGTTCGAAATGCCACCGACGCCGATCAGCGGCAGGCGGCCGCCGGTCAGACGGTAGATGTCGGCAAGCACCGCCGTCGACATCGCCAGGAGCGGCGCGCCGGACAGGCCGCCCGTCTCCTGCGCATGGACGCCCGAAACCAGATCGCCGCGGGCGATGGTGGTGTTCGAAACGATCAGGCCGTCGAGGCCCTGTGCCAGCGCCACCTCGGCGATGTCGGCCAGTTCGTCCGGCCCGAGATCGGGCGCGATCTTCAGCAGCACCGGCGTGTTGCCCTTGCGCGCGGCCAGCACGCGGGCGACCAGGGTTTCGAGTTCGGCGCGGTTCTGCAGCGCGCGCAGGCCCGGCGTGTTGGGCGAGGAAATGTTGACCGTGAAGTAGCTTGCCAGGCCCTCGAAGGCGCGGATGCCGGCCTCGTAGTCGGCGATGCGGTCGGCGGAATCCTTGTTGGCGCCGATATTGACGCCGATGATGCCGGGCCGCGCGCGGCGCGCCTCGAGGCGGCGCTTCAGTGCCGCATGGCCCTGATTGTTGAAGCCGAGGCGATTGATCACCGCGCGATGCGCCGGCAGGCGGAAGATGCGCGGGCGCGGATTGCCGGCCTGCGGCAGGGGCGTCACCGTGCCGACTTCGGCAAAGCCCATGCCCATCGCCAGCATCGCGTCGGGGACCTCGCCGTTCTTGTCGAAGCCGGCGGCGATGCCGAGCGGGTTTTCGAAATGTAGGCCGAGAACATCGACCGCCAGCAAAGCGGGATCGGCCGCGCGCGGGCGGGGGCCGAGCCCCATGCGCAAGGCCTGCAGGGTCAGGCCATGCGCCGTTTCCGGATCGAGCAGGCCGATCAAGGGGCGCGCCAGCGGGAAGAGGTCGATCGGCGTCATGCCTCAAGCTCCGGAATGCGGTGCCGGCCATCCTCGCCGACCGGCAGCGGCTCGACCCGGCAAACTGCGTCGAGGCTCAGGACGTCATAGAGATGGGGGAAGAGCGCGCCGCCGCGCGAGGGCTCCCATTTCAGCGCTTCACCGAGTGCCGCCGCCTCGACCGCGACCAGCAGCAGGCCCTTGCGGCCCGAAAAATGGCGCGCGGCGGTCTCGGCAACCTGGCCGGCGGTCGAGAAATGGATGAAGCCGTCATCGATGTCGACCGCCGAACCGATGAAGCGACCTTCGGCCGTGGCCGCGAGCCATTCATGCTCGCCGACGATCTTGTAGATGAGGCGCGTTGCTGGAGGCATGCCGATCCTTCCCGGTTGGCGCGGCACTGTAGCCATGGAGCGCCGGAGGGACAAGAAACGCCAGATAGGAATTATCTCTCCAAATCTCTTGATACTCCTGAATATATTCTTATAATTTCTCCGGTCGCGAGCCGACAGGAGCGCATGTTCATGGCCGACGCCCTTTCTCACAGCCGACTCTGGAGCGCCATCGATGCGCTGGCCTCGGCGCATGGTCTGACGGCGTCGGGTCTGGCCAAATCGGCTGGTCTCGACCCGACCACTTTCAACAAGTCGAAGCGCGTCACGACCGAAGGGCGGCCACGCTGGCCCAACACGGAAAGCCTGTCGCGCATTCTCAAGGCCACGGGCTCGTCGCTGGAGGAATTCCTGACGCTGGTGGCAAATGGCGACTTCGCGGCGCGGCAGCGGCATGTGCCGCTGATCGGCCTCGCGCAAGCCGGGCATGGCGGCTATTTCGACGATGCGGGCTTTCCGGTCGGTGGCGGCTGGGAGGAAGTCGCCTTTCCCGAATTCAAGGACGAACATGCCTATGCGCTGGAAGTCAGCGGCGACAGCATGGCGCCGGTCTATCGCGACGGCGACATCATCGTCGTATCGCCGGCCGCCGGCATCAGGCGCGGCGACCGCGTGGTGGTCAAGACGATGGCCGGGGAAGTGATGGCCAAGGTGCTGGCACGGCGCACCGCCAAGAGCGTCGAACTGCATTCGTTCAATCCGGCACATGACGACCGGATCCTGAAGAGCGAAGAGATCCTGTGGATGGCGCGGATCATCTGGGCCAGCCAGTGAGGCTCAGGCCTTCGACAAATCCTCGCCCGCCAGCGCGCGGCGGATCAGTGCCGCGGTTTCACGGACGCCGTAGAGCCTGGTGAAGGTCCCGAAACGCGGGCCCTGCTCCTCACCGAGCAGCACTTCATAGAGCGCCCTGAACCAGTCGCGCAGATTCGCGAATTCATGCGTCTTGCCGATCTCGTAGACGATGTTCTGCAGGTCCTCGGCCGTGGTGGCCGGGTCGACCGTCTCGAAGCGTGCCGCGAGATCCTCCAGCGCCGCGCGCTCCCTGTCGTCCGGGGCGCGGTACTTCTTCGCCGGCTTCACGAAATCATGGAAATAGTTGATCGCGTAGCCAACGAGATGATCGAGACGTGGATGGTTTTCCGGCGTCGCATCGGGTGCATAGTTGCGGATGAAGCCCCAGAGCACATTCCGGTCCTCGGAATGGCTGGCACTCGCCAGATTGAGCAGCAACGAGAACGAGATCGGCAGGTCTTCCGTGGGCGGATTTCCGCCATGGATGTGGAAGGCCGCGTTGTTGAGGCGCTCGCGCAGATCCTGCTTCGGATAGGCCGTCAGCGCGCCCAGATATTCGTCGACATTGCGCGGGATGACGTCGAAATAGAGCCGCTTGCCGGCGCGCGGGCTCTGATACATGAAGTATTGCAGGCTTTCCGGGCTCGCATAGCGCAGCCAGTCCTCGATCGAAAGGCCATTGCCCTTCGACTTCGAGATCTTCTTGCCCTCCTCGTCGAGGAAAAGCTCGTAGTTGAACCCTTCCGGCGGCCGCTTGTTGCTCAAGACGCGATAGATGCGCGAGGCCAGCTTGACGGAATCGATCAGATCCTTGCCGGCCATTTCGTAGTCGACGCCAAGCGCGACCCAGCGCATGGCCCAGTCGGCCTTCCATTGCAGCTTGCACTGACCGCCGGTGACCGGCACCTCGACGATCTCGCCCGTCTCGGGCTCGGCATAGCTCACCGTGCCCTTCTTCGCGTCGCGTGCGACCAGCGGCACCAGCAAGACATGACCGGTGCGCGGGCTGACAGGGAGAATGGGGCTGTAGCTCTGCTGACGCTCCTCGCGCAGGCTCGGCAGCATGATCTCCATGATCTCGTCGAACTTTTCGAGCACCTTCAGCAGCGTCGCGTCGAAGCGGCCGGCCTTGTAGTAATCGGTGGAGCTCGCGAATTCGTAGTCGAAGCCATAGCTGTCGAGGAAGGCGCGCAGACGGGCATTGTTGTGCGCGCCAAAACTCGGATGGGTGCCAAAGGGGTCTGGCACCTTCGTCAGCGGCATGTTGATGTAGCCAGCCAGCATCTCCTGGTTCGGCACGTTGGTCGGCACCTTGCGCAAGCCGTCCATGTCGTCGGAAAAGCAGAGAAGGCGGGTCGGAACGCCCGGCGCCAGGATTTCGAAGGCGCGGCGGACCATGGTGGTGCGTGCCACCTCGCCGAAAGTGCCGATATGCGGCAGGCCCGAGGGGCCATATCCCGTCTCAAACAGGACCGTGCGGGCGGGGCCACCTTCCTTGTCCAGACGATCGACGATCTTGCGCGCTTCCTCAAAAGGCCAAGCCTTGCTGACACGCGCGGCCTCGATGAGGGCGGAAGGCGCTGTCGCCTTTGTTTCTGTTGGCATTTTCAGACTCGAAAGAATGACTTTAAGGCTTTGTCAAGCGCGCGGACCCTATGCTTAGCACACCCCCCCGTCAACGCGGCAATCCGGCCCCGGAGCCGCCGCCCGCAGGCTCTCCGGGGGATTTTGACCATTGAGCGGCGGCCCGCGCCCGGAGGCCCGAAAGTTGACTGCACCCCAAACCGATCCGGACTCAGTGGCGGCCGAGACGGCCCGTCCCCTTCGCCGGGCCGATCCGATTGACGCGCGGATCGATGCCGAGCAGGTCCGTCTGCTGCTGAGCCTCGGCGAGGCCAGCCGGCTGACGATTTTCGGTGCCATCGCCATTGTCGGGCTCGCCTTCTGGCCGCAGGCGCACCTCTGGACGATCGGCGTCGTCGCATCCATCCAGCTTGTCGCCCAGATTCTCTTCGACCGGGTGCGCGCCGGCTTCCGCGCCGACCCGGATGCCGTCGGAAACGCCGCATTCTGGGCGCGGCGCTATGCGCTGGTCACCATCATCAGCGGCTCGACATGGGGCGCGGGTTCCCTGCTGTGGCTGCCCGGCGCGTCCTTCACACACGAAATTTTCTACCTGCTGGTCCTTGCCTGTCTTGCCATGGCGACCGCGATCACGCGCGCCAACCACCCGCCGGCCGTCGTCTGTTACATCGCGGCCTCCTGCCTGCCGACGGTGGGCATGCTGCTGTGGCGCGGCGAACCACTTGCGATCGCCACGGTGGCGCTGGCGGCCATGTTCTTCGCAACCGTCGCCGGCTGGACGAAGCGCATCAACAGCGGTTATCGCGAAGCCTTCCGGCTGCGCTTCGAGAATGCCGATCTCGCCGCACAGATGGCGCGCGCCCATGCCGTGGCCGAACAGAAGCGCCACGATGCCGAGCAGGCGGAAGCCCGCGCGACGGCCGCAATGGGCGCAAAACAGGCCTTTCTCGACCTGATGAACAATGAAATCCGCATGCCGCTGGAAGGCCTGAGCAGCATGGCAATGGATCTCGCGGACGCGCCGCTGAACGAGGCCCAGGCGAAGATTGCCCGCTCGATGAATGAAACCAGCCAGCTGCTGCGCCGCCTGTTCGACGACATGATCGACCTGTCGGAAATGGAGGCCTTGTCGCTGGAGCTGCAGCCGCGGCGTTTCGATCCGGCGGAACTCGCCGGCGGCGTGGTCCGCATGTTGCGGCACCATGCGGGCGAACGCGGCTTGTCGCTCGAGCTCGATGCGGCGCTTGACGATGACGTGGACATGCAGGCCGATGCCGACCGTGTGCGCCAGGTGCTGACGCATCTGATCACCAATGGAATCAAGTTCACCGACACAGGCGGCGTCGTCGTGCGGGTTGCGCCGGTCCAGACACCGGACGGCGACAAGGTCATCCGGTTCTCCGTTTCGGACACCGGCCCCGGCCTCTCGGCGGAGTCGCGCGCACAACTCTTCGAAACATTCTGGCAAGGCGACACCGCACGCGACAGCCGCTTTACCGGCTCGTCGGGCGGCATGGGACTTGGCCTGCCGATCTGCGATCGTCTGGTGCGGCTGATGGGCGGCAAGATCGGCGTCGACAGCGTGCAGGGCCAGGGCAGCACGTTCTGGTTCCTGCTGCCGGTCGAGCCTGGCTTGGCGACCGGCCATCTTGCATCGCTTGCGACCGGCACCGCGCCGACGGAACGCAGCGGCACCGAGAAGCTGATCGATCTCGGCCGCCTCTACGACATCGAGCGCGAACTCGGCCCCGAGCGCATTGCCGATCACCTGGTGGCCGGACTCGAGCGCGTGCTGGCCCTTCATCGCCGCATCGAAAAGGCCTCCAATACAAGCGACCAGAAGGCCATGGCCGAAGGTGCCCGGGCCTTGCAGAGCGCGGCGCACGATATCGGCCTCCCGGCCATTTCGCATCTGGCCCGCGACATCGAGAGTGCGCTCGATCGCGGCACGGCCGATGCCGCGCTTCGCGACGTGCCCCGGCTGCAGCAGAAAATCACCGCGACATGGCGGGAACTTGCCAAGGCCTATCCAGGCGTCACCGGCTGATTTCATTCGCGGCGCACGCGGCTATACTCGCCGCCCATGCCCCGGCCCGCTGATTCAGATTCCCCCGACAATCCGGCCGACGGTGCTTCCGGCGCCGGAAGCGCCTATCTGCCCGATGCCCCGGCCATCGTGCCGTCGCGGGCGGCCGGCGGTGCGGTGGCCGTCAGCGCCGAAGGCGAGGTCGACGAGCTCGAATCCGAGGCCGCACTGAAGCTGATCGAGCGCGAGCCTGTCATCCTCGTCCATGCGGGCTTCACGGCGCGGCGCATTGCCAGGGGCAAGCCCTTCGGCGCGCCGGGGCCCCATGTGCTCGATCTGATGGAACTCTTCGCCTTCGTGCATCCGGCCGCCCCATGTCTGCCGACGCCCGAAGGGCTTGCCCGCGCCCTCGGCCTCGATGCCGGCGAGACGCCCGAGGCGCAGGCGCTGATGCTGCATGCGGCCGCCGCACGATTGCTGCGCCGTCTTGAAGACCGCAGCCTGCCCGACCGCCCCTCGGCCGCCCGGACCGCCTTTCGCATGGCGGAAGGCGGCTGGGCCTGGGGTCCGGGCGTCGTCGCGGCCCTGGCCGACGCGCTCGGCCGGGAGGGACGGCCGCCGGCCGGACGCGGCTTCGACATCTGGAACGAATTGCCGGAATGGGAAGAGCAGGCGCCCCGTCCGCCGGCCGGTTCGCAACCTGTCAGCGAGAGTGAAGCGCGGGAACGGCTTTCGACGCTCGCCGGTGTGGATGCCGAAACACGCGAGGGTCAGGCGGCCTTTGCCGGCGCCGCGGCTTTCGCCTTCGGTCCGCGTGAAGCCGCCGGCGCGCCCAATATTGTCATCGCCGAAGCGGGTACCGGCATCGGCAAGACGATCGGCTATATCGCGCCGGCGAGCCTCTGGGCCGAACGCAACAAGGGGACGGTGTGGATCTCGACCTATACCAAGAATCTGCAACGGCAACTCGACCAGGAGCTCTCACGGCTTTATCCCGATCCTGCCGAGAAGGCCGAGAAGACCGTCATCCGCAAAGGGCGGGAAAACTATCTCTGCCTGCTCAACTTCGCCGAACTGGCCGACCGCGCCGCGATGGGCGGGGGCGCGACCGCCATCGGCCTCGTCGCGCGCTGGGCCAAGGCAAGCCGCGACGGCGACATGGTGGGCGGCGACTTTCCGGCCTGGCTCGCGGCACGGCTCGGCGGCACAACCGGCCGCACGGGCCTCACCGACCGGCGTGGCGAATGCGTCTATACGGCCTGCCCGCATTACCGCAAATGCTTCATCGAACGCGCCATCCGCAAGGCGCGCCGGGCCGACATCGTGGTCGCCAATCATGCCCTGGTGATGCGGCAGGCCGCACTCGACCGGATCATGGGACCGATCGCGACAGCCCAGCCCGCCGATACCGCCGGCGGCGCCGAGGACGAGGCGCCGAGCGGACGGGAGGCCCGTTCGCGCTTCGTATTCGACGAAGGTCATCATCTGTTCGATGCCGCCGACAGCGCCTTCTCAGCCTCCATCTCGGGGATCGAAACGGCCGAACTCCGGCGCTGGGTTCGCGGCGCCGAGGGTCAGCGCGGCCGGCGCGGACGCGGGCTGGACGAACGCATCGGCGACCTTGTCGGCGGCGACACGCTGGCCGAGGAAGCGCTCGCCGCTGCCCTGTCGGCTGCCGCCGCGCTGCCGGGTCCGGGCTGGACGGCGCGTCTCAACGACGGAAATCCACGCGGCGCGGCCGAAACCTTTCTCGCCCTTGTGCGCCAGCAGGTTCACGCCCGGGCCGAAGACAATGACAGCCCCTTCTCGCTCGAGGCCGAAACCGAGCCGCCGGTGGCCGGGCTTGCGGTGGCAGCCCGCGAACTCGATGCGGCCTTGCAGCGGCTCATCGCGCCGCTGCAGCTTGTCGCCGATCGACTGCGCGCGCGGCTTGACGACGCGGCCGACGAGCTCGACACAGCAACGCGAATCCGCATGGACGCCGCCGCGCGCGGCCTCGACCGCCGGGCGCGCATTCTCATTCCGGCATGGCGCTCAATGCTGGCCGGCCTCAATGCCGTCACGCCCGAAGAATTCGTCGACTGGTTTGCGATCGAGCGGATGTTCGGCCGCGAAGGCGATGTCGGCATGCACCGGCACTGGCGCGACCCGACCATTCCCTTTGCGCAAGCGGTACTCGAGCCCGCACACGGCGCATTGATCACATCGGCGACACTGCGCGACCGGTTGATCGATGAGACCGAGGATGACGAGGGCTGGGAGACGGCCGAGATCAGAACGGGTGCCGCGCATCTTGCCCTTCCGGCACGACGGGTCTTCATGGCGTCGCCCTTCGACTATCAGAAACAAGTGCGCATTTTCGCCGTCAGAGACGTGGCGCGCAGCGACATCGCACAGGTTGCGGCCGCCTATCGCGAACTCTTCTGCGCAGCCGGCGGCGGCGCGCTGGGGCTCTTTACCGCGATCCACCGGCTGCGCGCCGTCCATGAGCGCATCGTCGTTCCGCTCGAGGAAGCAGGACTGACGCTTTATGCGCAGCATGTCGACGCGCTCGACACGGGCACGCTTGTCGACATCTTCCGGGCCGAGAAGCATTCCTGCCTGCTCGGCACTGATGCCGTGCGCGACGGCGTCGACGTACCTGGCGACGCATTACGCATGATCGTGTTCGACCGCGTGCCGTGGCCCCGCCCCGACATCCTGCACAAGGCCCGGCGGGAATTCTTCGGCAAGGCGCGTTATGACGACATGCTGACCCGACTGCGGCTGAAACAGGCCTTCGGGCGGCTGATCCGGCGCGCCAGCGACCGCGGGGTCTTTGTCGCGCTCGATGCCCGGTTGCCGACACGCCTGACCTCGGCTTTTCCGCCAGGGGTCACTGTGCACCGTGTGGGACTTGCCGAGGCCATAGCCGAAACGCGGGCCTTTCTCGGCGGCCCGCTTGCTCCCGAACGGACCACCCCCTAAGCTCCCGGCAAATCCAGCCAAGGAAGCCTCATGTCGACGATTTCTCCCGAAAACGCCCTGATCTACATCATGGTAACGATGAGCGCCGTCGATCGCGCAATGAGCGACAACGAACTTCGCGATATCGGCACCATCGTCCAGACCCTGCCTGCCTTTCGCAATTTCAATCCCGAGCGTCTGATTCCGGTGGCCAAGGAATGTGCGGCCATTCTGCAGGAAGATGGCGGGCTCGATGCCGTGTTCGGACTGGCGAAGGACGCCCTGCCACCGCACCTGCGCGAGACCGGCTATGCGCTGGCTGTCGAGATCGCGACCTCCGACCTTGCGGTCGGTGCCGAAGAAATCCGGCTGCTGCAGCTGCTGCGCGACACGCTGGACATCGACAAGCTGACGGCCGCGGCCATCGAACGCGGCGCACGGGCGCGGCACATGCCGATCTGAGCCGTCAGCCGCAGGATCCCGTTCCCGTTTCGCGCAGTTCCTCGTCGATACGGTCGTAGAAGGTGCGGATACAGCGCGCCGGTCCGTCGAAACGATCGACCTCGCGATGGACGATCACCGGGACGCCGTCATTCCAGGCATAGACATCGACACCGCCCTCGGCGGCACTCGAGCGCCAGCGGCTGACGATCTCGCGCGTCTCCGGATCGAATTCCGGCGAGACGATTTCGTCAAGCGCGGCGCTGTCGACGAAGCGCTCTTCATCGACCGACCAGAGCCAGTTGCGATAGAGCACGTTGGGACCTGCCGTTCCCCCGGCGACGATGCGCATATCGAGATGACCGTCGAAGTCCATGTCGATCAACTCGAATCCTGCATTTTCGATCGGCACGGCCATGCGCAGTTCCAGGCCCGACATCTCCTGAAGCGGTTCGGACGCCCCGTCCCGGCCGATCCATATGCCGGTCACCACCCGTTCAGCGGTCACCGAATCGACATGCCATGCCAGCCTGAACACAAAGAGCGGCAGGACCGGACTGATCCAGCTGCGGCAGGCAGTCGTTCCGGCGCTGTTTTCACCGGCGTCGCTCCGACAGGTGAAGCCGCCCTGAAAGGTCTCGTCGCCGGCAACGGCGGCCGGCGCCATGCCCGGCGGCACCTCGAAGGCCAGACGATCCGCACGCTCCGTGCCGGCCGCCCCTGCCGGCGCTATCAACAGCAGGAGGAGCAAGCCGCCCGAACAAAAACCACCACGCATCGCCCTCTCCTTCCGCGTCCGTCCCGTTCTGCCGCGCGGCATTTTATCTCAAAGCGCGGCGCAGTGCCCTCTTTCTTGGCGGCAAAGCCAACCTATAATCGGCGCTTGCGCCATGTCCATGGCGCATGATTCACGGCGCCAGCCCAGCCGAGGCCAATGACCGAGTTCCTTTCAATTCACGAGCCGCTGTTCCGGCTCGCCAGCTTTGCAGCAGTGCTGGCCGCGATGGCGCTCTGGGAGCTGGCGGCACCGCGCCGGGTACCTGCCCTGTCGCGCTGGCGGCGCTGGCCGACCAATCTGGTGCTTTCGGCACTCGGGACCGTGCTGGTGCGGCTGGTGCTGCCGGTCGTCGCCGCCGCCACGGCCATCGAAGCTTCGCGGCGCGGGTTTGGGCTCTTCAACTGGATCGGCACACCGGCAGCGATCGCCGTCCCGGTATCGATGGTCGCGCTCGACGCCCTTATCTATGCCCAGCATGTCGTGTTTCACCGGATCGGCCTGCTGTGGCGGTTGCACAGGGTTCACCATGCCGATCCAGATCTCGACGTCACAACGGGCATACGCTTTCACCCGGTCGAAATCCTGATCAGCATGTGCGTGAAAATACTGGCAGTCGCACTTCTCGGCGCGCCCCTGGTGGCGGTGATTCTGTTCGAAGTGCTGCTCAACGCGGCGGCGATGTTCAATCATTCGAATGTGCGGCTGCCTGTCGCAGCGGATCGAATCCTGCGCTGGTTCATCGTGACACCCGATATGCACCGGGTGCATCATTCAGTCTATCGTGACGAGCACGACATGAATTTCGGCTTCAGCCTGTCAGTCTGGGATCGCCTGTTCGGCACCTATCGCGCCCAGCCTCGCGACGGGCACGAAGCCATGCGGATCGGACTTGACGCCTTTCCGGCACCGGCACCGGCCGGTCTGGGGTGGAGTCTCCTCAATCCCTTTTCTGGCGCCACGGAGCGTGGAGAGCAACGGATATGAAGCGCCTGTGCCTGTTGCGTCATGCCAAATCGGATTGGGGCGATCCGGCCAAGGACGATTTCGACCGGCCGCTCAATGCGCGCGGGGCGAAGGCCGCCGACTTCATGGCCGGATATATCGCCGCCTCGGCATTCCGTCCCGATACCGTGCTCTGCTCGACCGCCGTACGCGCGCGGGAGACATGCACCCCGCTCGCCGCGCGCCTCGGCAAGGGAGTGCCGGTCATCTATCGCGACGAGCTCTATCACGCGATGCCCGATGCAATGCTGGAGGAGATCCGGCAGGCACCGGCGACGGCGCAGACGCTGCTGGTTGTCGCTCACAATCCGGGTCTTGTGCTGCTGGCCATGGCGCTGGCCGAGGATCCCGACGACGAGACGGCGCTGCGCATCGCGCATGGCGTGCCGACCGGCGGGTTCATCGTCTTCGAGTTTGACGTCGGGCGCTGGACGGAAATAGCCGAGGGCAAGGGTCGCAGCGTCTTTTTCGGGCGGCCGCGTGACCTGATGGCGGAAGAAAAAGACTGACCGAGACCGTCAGTAGATGTTGTCGGAGAAATAGCGCGCGCTGATGCGGGCATAGGTCCCGTCGACCACAAGCTCTTCAAGCGCCGCATCGAAGCTGTCGCGCAGGGCGCTGTCGCCGGCGCGCAGCGCAATACCCGCGCCCTCGCCGAACCATGCCGGATCGGAATAGCTCGAACCGGCGAGCCGGCAGCAGCTCGCACCGTCCGATGCCATCCAGCGCAGCAGGGCGTTCCGATCGGCAAAAAGCAGGTCGGCGCGTCCTGCCGCCAGCGCTTCCTGCGCCTGTTCCAGGGTCGGCAGGACCAGCGGTTCGGCGGCCGGGAACCGCGCCCTGACATAGGCATGATGCACCGAGCCGGCCTGTACCGCGATGCGCTTCCCGGCAAGCGCGGCCGGCGTCGCCGCGACCGGCGCATTTGTCCGCCGCGACGCGAAGTGACCCGGCGTCGAGTAGTAGCGCTCGGTAAAGACGATTTCCTCATCGACCGCGGGCACCTCGCGGCCGGATCCGGGGATCAGCATCGACGCCACGACCGCATCGCCCTCACCGCGCTTCAATGCCGGCAGAAGCTCGTTCCAGGAGCGGAGTTCGAAATCGCATTCGGCCCGCATGCGGGTACACAGGGCACGCGCGATGTCGACGTCGAAGCCCCTCAGTTCACCCCGATCATTGCGATAGTTGAAGGGCGGGTAGTCGCCCTCGGTCAGGAGACGCAGCCGAAGAACCTTCTCCTCCGGGGCTGGCGTCGTCCCGCGTGCCGGATGCGGCAGCGGCAACTGAAGCGCGGCATATTGCTCGGCCGTCAATGGCGGCGACGGGGCTGGCGCCGACGGCCCCTCAAGCGCCGCCACGGCCGGGCCTTCGGCCCAAGGCAGAGGCGTTCCGTCATAGAGCCGGCCCAGCGCGCCGGCGAGCAGGATGATCGCAATGGTGTTGAGGTAGAGAAGAAATCGCATCCCGGTCCCAGCCGCTCCAGCTACAACAATCCCGCTGCCGGGACTGTCTCACTATGACACATCAGGATGACAGTTCCTGCCCCGCCGCAGCAACCAGCGCCCTTCCAGGCTTTTCCTCGCAAAAATCATACCCTCAACTTTCGCTTTATTATGGTTAAGGGAAATCTATACTGCCATTCAGTTTCCGTAATCCGAGTGTGTCGTCGAGACTTCCGCTGCGTTCGACTCCGGGGGCTCCATTTGGACAACAGAAGCGATGCCGCCGGGCGCCCGGCCACAGCCGCCATGGCTGGCTTGAACGAAGCGCACGCGCTCCGGCAAAGACGCCGGGCGGGCGTGCGGCCGCTGATCGGCGAGCTCGCGGTCGCGGCCGGACTGGCGGCACCGGCGGCGATTGCGACCGCGCTCGACCGGCAGCGCCGCTGGGGGACACGGCTTGGCGGGGTGCTGGTCAGCACCGGCACGCTGCGGCAGGTCGACATGGCCCGGCTCTATGCGGCGCAGCAGGATATCCCCTTCGTCAACCTGACGACCGATCCCTGCGACGCAGGGCTGCTGCGGACAGGCGACCTCGATTTCTATCTCCGCGCGCAGTGCCTGCCCTGGCAACGACGGGGCGCCGAAACCATCTATGTGGCGGCAGATCCCGACACCGCACGCGACGCGATCGTCCAGCGCGACGGCCGTCCGCAGCCCGTTTTCGTTACCTCGCCGCGCGACATCCGCCAGACCATCATGCATGAATTCGACGCCACGCTGAGCGAGCGGGCGATCAGCGAGCTTGCACGGCGCATGCCCGAAAGTTCGGCGGCAATCATCGTGACGCGGCCACAGGCCATCACGTTGGCGGGCTTCCTCCTTCTGGCGATCACCGCCCTGGCGGCAGCGCCCGGCACCGCGCTCGTTGCACTCAATATCGTGGTTGGCCTGTGTTTTTCGGCAATTGCGGCGCTGCGATACATGTCGATCTTCGTCGGCCTGATGGCACGACCGACCGCCGAGGAACGCGCCCACGAACGACATGGCGCGCCCGCCGATATCGATCTGCCCGTCTACACCATCATGGTGCCACTCTTCGACGAAGCTCGCGTACTCCCGATCATCGCCCAGGCCCTGCAAGATCTCGACTATCCCGGCATTAGGTAGCAAACACACCAACAAGATTCTGACGTATACGGACTCCCGGCGCTAGTCTTCCGTCATGGAAATCCGCACCGTGACGACGCTCAAGACGAAGCGTCACCAGATAGAGGCTGCAATCGCGGGATACGAGCGAGCGCTTAATCAGGCCCGCGCCGATCTCTCCCATGTGAATGCCTGCATTGCGATGTTTGACGCATCAGGGGCCGCAGCCCCGTATGTGGACCTGCACAGGCTGTTCAAGCGCGGCGAGGTTGTCGGTATCTGCAAAGACGCGCTGGCACGGGAGGGCAATCTAGATACCCGTGAGCTAGCCCACAGGGTTATGACCGCCAAGGGACTGGATACGGGGGACAAGGTGCTGTCCCGGTCCCTCTGCCTGCGTATCGTCCAAGCCCTACGTATGCAGGAAAAGCGGGGCAAGATCGCCGGTGCCGGGAAGCGCAAGGGTGTGAGGGTGTGGCGGTCAGCGCCTTAACTGACCGCCACCTTGATAACCGCCCGTTAGGCAGCCTTGTTCCATGCTTCAATGAAGGAATCGTTTTTGACAAGGAGCTTCGTCCATGCCGCACTCTTGGCTTCGATCACCAATAGAAGATCCTCTGCACCAAGAATGGTTTTCAGCTGATCACGAAGCGCCGCAGCCGTACCCGGGTAACTCACCCACCATACGGATTCTAGGACGCGGCCCCGCCTTGCCGTCAGCCTCTGAAGATGATCATCCATCTCCTTGTGAGACGGATGGGGGCCGTTCAGATCGTAAGTGACGATAAAGTTTGCCATTTCACTGGCCTTTCTAAGAAGGCCGGATAAGGCTTGACACAATCGCCGAATGGACAGACAGTCCCCCAGTGATCACACCCCGCCCTATCCGGCGGTTGCTATTCAAGGCCAGCCCCGCGCCAACGGGGCTGGCCTTCTCTTTTGTCGAGAATCAATTCGACCCCCCAAGTTTCCGTAGCGTCAGCGATTCGTCAATGGCGCTTCGTATTTAAATGGTAAACGCCGCCCGGCGCTGCCAATAGCCCTTCCACTGGCGGCTAACGGGGTGGCCCAGCGCGGCACCCGCTGCCATCAGGAATTGCTCGCCATTGGAGACGCGGCGGTTGTCTTCGCGCCACGCCATTTCGCGGGCATAGGCGACAAGGTAGCGGCCCGAAATCAGGTGATGCGTTCCAATCTCGGCACGACGCAGGCGCGAGAAATAGCTTTCCGCTTGGTTCGTGCAGGCGTCTTCGTCCTTGAAGTTGATCGAGTGATTGACGCGCTTCGTGTCATAGGAGCCGTGCAGCGCGTCCCAGCTTGAGGCCTCGTCCGCGTACACCGTGGTTCCGGCCTCGACGCGCGAGCGGATCATTTCAACCGACTGGTCTTCGGAACGGAAAACCTCGGGGTAGGACTTGCCGCCGCGCTCCCGGACGATGACGACGACGCGGCGCTTGCCGGTCTGGTTCTCTTTCAGGCGGCGGTCCTTCCGATCTTCCTTCCGGTTCTCCGGCTTCACATAGCCGCCGAAGTAAGCGCCATCCACTTCCACATGGCCGGACAGCTTGCGGTCCTTCAATTCAGCGCCCATCGCTTCACGAAGCTTGTGGGCCAGCACGAAAGCCGTCTTGTACTGGCAATCAAGGTCGCGGCTCAGTTGCAGGGCGCTCATGCCCTTCGCGCCGTTGACGAAGATCGCAATGGCGGCGAGCAGGTTGCGGATGCTCATTTTCCGGCTGGCAAAGATCGTCGCCGTTGTGACGCTGAATTGGGCCTCACAGCCCTTGCACTTGAAAATCTTGCGCGCGGCGTAGGTGTAGACCTCGACCGAACCACAGCGGGGGCACACGGCCTCGCCATTGTTCTCAGCCCAGCGGATCGCCTTGAAAGCCTCGTATGCCTCGGCATCGCTCATGCGAATAACCTTGGCGAGCGAGAGCGTCCGGGCTTGCTTGGAAAGAAGGAAGTGCTGGGCCATTTGTCATCGTCTCCGTTACCTATGTAACGAATATAGTACGTTGACGTGGCTCATACAAGGGCATAAGTATCGTTTTCAGTACATTTTGTACTAGGAGCGATACATGGCCGAAAAGACCGATTGGGAAGCGAAAGCCGCTAACCTGTTGAAATCAGAGCTAAAACGGCGCGGGATTACCTACGCCCAGCTTGTCGAAAAGCTGGCCGAAATAGGCGTTGACGAGAAAGAGGTTAACGTCCGGAATAAGCTCTCTCGGGGGAAATTCACAGCGGCGTATCTCATCCAATGCTTAGAGGCTATCGGCTCGCAATCATTGCGGTTGGACTGACGCTCGCGTTAGGCGCGCAGGCTCAACCCGAACCCGATCAGCCAAAAGCCGAGGCCAGCGAAGCTGCCGCTCAAGAGCAATGGCCACCACTTCCGTTGCCCGTTCAGATAGTGGAGGAAGAGGCCGAAAAAGATGCCCGCGAGCGCATTGAACAAGAGGCCCGTCAACGGGAGATAGACGACCTTGCGGCTCAGAGAGGAATGGACGAAGCGTCTCAGCGTATGGCTGACGCCGCCGAACTTCAGACCTGGATCATTGGCGTTGGTACCGCCCTGCTCTTCGTGACGCTTGGTCTGACTTACATGGCGAACTGTGCCGCGCAAGCCGCCGTGAAAGTCACGCGTGAGGTCGGGGAGGCGCAGGTTCGCGCTTACCTGACATGCGAAGGTGCCGAGTATTCCATTTCGACTGGCGCCCTCACTTGCGAACTGCAAATGCGTAACCATGGGCTTTCGCCAGCCAATCGTTGCGAAGCGAAAGCCTACATCGACGGGTTTGTGCGCAATGGCGAACGGCCCGAAACCAAAAAATCGGTCGAAGGCGTTGGCTGGGGCGCAACAATCGCTGCCGGAAGCACGGGGGTAGTACATCTCTCTTGGAACAAAGCACACGTCGGGGACGCCCTCTTTGCCCACATACTGAACGGCGGAGATTTCGATATCACCGCTAGAGTCGAGTGGTTCGACGTGTTTGAGAAGAAGATTCCCATGGTCATATTTCTCGAACAGAATGAGAGAATCGAACGTAGCGAGCGCATCTATAAACCCGCGCGCTCTGGCCTCATGACTCCATACAATGCCGATGAGAAGGGCTATCCCTACGAGTACGACCGCAAACAGCGCACGGAAAAGCCAAGTCGTCTTCGCCGCGCTTTTGAAAAGCTGACAAACCTTCTCGACTAGTCCCATCGCTTCTCTCCTTGAGAAGCGGCATAGGTGTGTTTGCTACCTAATGCCGGACTATCCGGCCGCCAAGCTCGACATCAAACTGGTCTTCGAAGAGAGCGACGTCACAACATGGGCGGCCGCCAAGGCCCTGAAGCTGCCGGATCACTTCGAGTTCATTCGCGTCCCGACGAGCCTGCCGCGGACCAAACCCAAGGCCTGCAATTTCGCCCTGCCCTTCGCGCGCGGGGACTTTCTGGTCGTCTATGACGCCGAGGACCTGCCCGAACCCCAGCAACTCAAGAAGGCGATCGCCGCCTTCGAACTGGGCGACAAGAATCTCGCCTGCGTGCAGGCGCAGCTCAATTACTACAACTGGAACGAGAACTGGCTCACACGGCAGTTCGCCATTGAGTATGCGGCCTTTTTCGACCTGATCCTGCCGACACTGGTGCGGCTCGGCATGCCGATCCCGCTGGGCGGCACGTCGACGCATTTCCGCATCGAGGCGCTGCGTGACGCCGGCGCCTGGGATCCGAACAATGTTACCGAAGACGCCGATCTCGGCCAACGCTTCGCCTTGAAGGGCTATCGCTGCGGGATCATACGGTCGACGACGCAGGAGGAGGCCAATTGCCGGCTGAACAACTGGATACGGCAGCGATCGCGCTGGGCCAAGGGCTGGATGCAGACTTATCTGGTCCGAATGCGGCATCCCGTCCAGCTTTATCGTGCGCTGGGGTTCCGTGGCTTTGTCGGCTTCCAGATCGTGATCGGGGGATTCTCTCTTTCGAACCTGCTTCATCCAGTGCTCTACTTGGCGATGGCCCTTGCGCTGTTTCTCACGGGCGCGCCGACCGGCTTCCAGCAGGGGACGGCACTCGCGCTTTTCAACATGGCCGTTCTTGTTTCCGGCTATGCCGGTGCCGTCGCCGCCGGGATGGTGGCGGTTTCGGTTCGGGGTCTGGCGCCCCTCTTCCTGCAAACGCTGATGATGCCGGCCTACTGGCTGCTGATCTCGTTGGCTGCCTACAAGGCGATCTGGCAGCTCGCCACGCGACCCTTCCATTGGGAAAAGACCCATCATGGGCTGAGCCGCATGATGGGCGTCCAGCTTGCCCGTCTTCAGCCCTCCCTGAACCCGGCCGGAAACAGCCGCAAGAAAGACCGGGCCGGCACGCCACACTAACCAATCGATAAAGAGTTTCCGCCATAGTGGGGGCAGAAGCCGGAAAATGGCGGGCGAGCAGACGAGAGGCGAGAATGGCGCAGGACAACAAGGCCCAGGACATCAAGACCATCGGCCCGGAAACCTATGCGCAGCTCGGCGTCCTGATCGTCGAAGATACGCAGTACATGGCCAATCTTCTGCGCGGTATCCTGTCGGGGATCGGCGTTCGCAACATCACCAGCGTTCGTTCGGGCGAAGACGCGCTGGCTGCACTGATGCGCGGCAAGGTCGATCTTGCCATCATGGACGACCTCGCACCACCGCTTGACGGCCTTTCGGTCGTCCGCGCCATTCGTACCACAGATGAAGACGAGCTCAGCGCCATACCGGTCATCTACGTGACCGAACTGCGCGAGCGTTCGGCGATCATCGAAGCGCGAGATGCCGGCGTGACCGAAATCCTCTCCAAGCCGTTCTCGGCGCAGCAATTGATTGCGCGCATCGAGGCCGTGCTGACGCGGCCTCGGGCGATTGTCCGCTCGGCCGTGTTCACGGGCCCCGATCGCCGCCGCCGCGATGGCAAGGCTGTCGTCAAGCGGCGCGAAAGCGATCGCAAGGCTTGATCTCAGGCGCAGGCCTTCTTGTAATCGTCGCGCAGCAGATTCTTCTGAACCTTGCCCATGGTATTCCGCGGCAGGCTTTCGACGAAGAAAGCCCGTTTCGGCACCTTGTAATTGGCGATCTTCTCCTTCAGACGGCCAATCAGTGTTGCCTCATCGAGGGTCGCCCCGTCGCGCAAGACGACCACCGCCACGCCGGCCTCGCCGAAATCAATATGCGGCACACCGATGACGGCCGATTCCAGAACCTCCGGCATGTCGTCGACCAGTTCCTCGATCTCCTTCGGATAGACATTGAAGCCGCCCGAGATGATCAGATCCTTGGCGCGACCGACCAGATGAACATAGCCGTCGGCATCGACCATTGCGATATCGCCGGTCCTGAACCAGCCGCCTGCGGCAAATTCCTCCGCCGACTTCTCGGGCATGCGCCAGTAGCCCGAAAAAACATTGGCCCCCCGCACCTGCAGACCGCCAATCTCGCCGGGACCAAGCGGTTTCTCCTCGTCGGAGACGACGCGCAATTCGACACCCGGGAGCGGAAAGCCGACAGTCCCGGCGCGCCGTTCGCCGTCATAGGGGTTCGAGGTGTTCATGCCGGTTTCGGTCATGCCATAGCGTTCGAGAATCGCATGACCGGTGCGGGCGCGAAATTCCTCGAAGGTTTCAGCAAGAAGCGGCGCCGATCCGGACGTGAAAAGACGCATGTGACGGACCAGATCGGCGCCAAAATCGGCACCGGCCAGCAGCCGCGTATAGAAGGTCGGAACGCCCATGAATGCGGTCGCGCGCGGCAGGTGTTCGATCACATCAGCGCGATCGAACTTCTGCCGCCAGATCATTCGGGCCCCCGAGAGAAGAGCACAATGGCAGGCGACGAAAAGCCCGTGTGCATGAAAGATCGGCAAGGCGTGCAACAGCACATCGTCGTCCGTAAAGCGCCACGCGTCGCGCAGCGCGATCCCGTTCGAGGCAAGATTGCCATGCGTCAACATGGCGCCCTTGGGCTTTCCGGTGGTTCCCGACGTATAGAGAATGACCGCAAGATCGTCAGCGCTGCGACTGACGGGAGGCATTTCATCTTTCGCTGCTGCGACCGCTTCAATGAAACTGCCGCGCGCTTCGGCGTCGAGCGTCAGGACATGCGGCACGCCGCGACATCCTGCAATCTCTCTAATCGGCATTTCGGCGGCCGGGTCGCAAACGACCAGCGTGGGCGCGGCATCGCCGACGAGATAGTCGACCTCCTCAACACGGTAGGCGGTATTCATGGGCAGGAAGACAAATCCACCGCGCAGGCAGGCAAGGTAGAGAATGAGCGCTTCGGGCGACTTCTCGACCTGGAGCGCCAGGCGGTCGCCAGGCTTCATGCCGATCTGAGTCAGAAGGGCCGCATAACGGCCCGCATGAGACGAGAGGCGTGCAAACGTCCATTCACGAGGGCCATGGGCCCGGCCCGGTGCCTCCAGGGCGACACGCGAACGATCGTCGGGAAAGGAATTTTCGATCAACGTATAAAGCGACAGGCTCATTTTGCCTCGGGCGGTATCGATGGACCGCTCCGATATATACAGGAGACCGGAACCATCCGCATTATCCGGCGCGTTGCAGATGAATCTTATGGAGGTGCCGCTCGTACTGGCCGAGCAGATCGGCGATCACCTGCTCCTTGGTATAGGCCATGATGTCATAGCCAGGACGTCCGTCACGCAGCTCCACTTCGGCGCGCCAGGTACGGTCCATTTCCTCACCTTCCCCCTCCAGCATCGCCATGGCAAAGGCCGGAACCGGAACGCCGCGCAGCGCGACGCCATAGTGAAAGGCCTCCTCGCTCCCCGGCGATACCACGATGGTCGCCGACCGGTCCGTCGCAGAGACCTCGGCAACAAGACCGCGATTGCGAATCTCGGCGGCTACATCCTCGAACGCAGGAATGACTGTCGTGCGCATGAAGGCCAGCGCCCGGTCGCGGGTTGGCTGAAGCAGCAGCGCACCCAGGCGCTGGCGCCACGGCACCGGCGGATGGCTTGCGCCGAGCGCCATGGGCGTAACCGACTGCATGCTTAGCTGCCGCCGCGTTTCCTGTCGCAGCGCCTTGAAAAGGCCATAGGCCACAAGCAACAGGATCGCGGCCAGCGGAAATCCACCGGCAATCGCAGCTGTCTGCAATGCCGCCAGACCGCCGGCAAGCAGCAGAATGGCCGCAACCAGACCCTGCGTCAGCGCCCAGAAAACACGTTGCCAGACCCTGGGCTCGACCTTGCCGCCCGACGTGATGATGTCGATGACGAGGCTGCCGCTGTCCGACGACGTAACAAAGAACGTGATGATCAACACTGTTGCCATCGTCATCGTCACGGTGGCAAAGGGCAGGTGTTCGAGAAACTGGAAGAGCGCGACCGCCACATCCGCCTCCACCGCTGTAATCATCGACGCGGCACCCGACAACTCCATCGACAAGGCCGTGTTGCCGAAAACCGTGAACCACAGAAATGTAAAGCCCGAGGGCACCAGCAACACGCCGACGACAAATTCGCGCACCGTACGGCCACGCGAGATGCGGGCGATGAACATTCCGACAAAGGGCGACCAGGAAATCCACCAGCCCCAGTAGAAGAGGGTCCAACCGCCGATCCAGTCATTGGGGCGGTAGGCGTATAGCGTGAAGGTGCGACCGACAATATCGCTCAAATATGCACCGGTGTTCTGCATTGTCGCCTGAAGCAGGAAAACCGTCGGACCGGCCGCCAGAACAAAAATCACAAGCAGGATGGCCAGAGTCAGATTAAGCTCTGACAGACGTCGGATACCGCGATTGAGGCCCGAGGCAACCGAGATCGTCGCCAGTAGCGCAATGATCGCAACTAGCGCCACCTGTACGCCGATGCCGATGGGAATGCCCAGCAGATAGCTCAAACCGGCATTGACCTGCATCACACCCAGACCAAGCGAGGTGGCGACACCAAACATGGTGCCAAGCACGGCAAAGATGTCGACCAGATGGCCGGGCCATCCGTAGATGCGCTCACCTATCAACGGATAGAGCGCCGAGCGCGGCGTCAACGGCAGACCCTGACGGAACGAGAAATAGGCCAGCGCCAACCCCATCACCGCATAGATCGCCCAGGCATGAAGTCCCCAATGAAAGAAGGAGAGCTGCATGGCATTGCGTGCAGCTTCGACCGTGCCACCCTCGCCGACTGGCGGCGAAGCAAAATGAAGAACCGGCTCGGCCACGCCATAGAACATGATGCCGATCCCCATGCCGGCACTGAACAGCATCGCGAACCAGGAGCGCGTGGAAAAATCAGGCTCGGCTTCGTCAGGCCCCAACTTGATCTGTCCCATCGAACTCAATGCCACCCCTACAGCGAAAACCAGAAAGGTGGCGACGGCCGCAACGTAGAACCATCCGAATTCATGAACAATGAACGCCTGGATATCGGCGAATACCGAAGCCGCCAGAACCGGCGACGACGCTGCGAAGAGAATGGCGCCGAATATCAATGCGGCGGAGCCAAAGAAAACCGGCTTGTTGGCTTCAAAAAGTGCGGGCTCTGCCATTGCCGGGTCCTGTGTTCTGCAATTCCGGAATTATGTCGCGGGCAAATGGCGCACGGGGCGACGAAAGTATCGCCGCAGGGATGTCGCACCGGACAAGGGTTTGTGTATCCACAGCATGACATGGGCGGGGATCGGGGCCAACCCCTGCCTGCCCGCCGAGATTCGCAGGTTGGCGGGCGGGGTCTCTGCGCGCTAGGCTTGCCCTCCTGTTTCAGGAGGCTTTTATCCATGCGTATTTGTTCGATCGTCGGCGCACTCGTTGCGACCTTCCTGTTTGCTGGCGCGGCCGCTGCAGCGCCCCTGTCACCGCCGGACACCGCCTATAGCGCCACACGAATCATCGAGGCCGCCGGCATGACAATGACAGGCCAAGTCCATTACGATCACGGGAAGGAGCGTTGGGAAACAACCATGCAGGAGATGCGACAGGTGTCGATCCTGCTGCCTGATGAAAAGAGAATGCTGATGTATATGCCCGACATGGGCATGGCGATGGAGGTCGGCACCGGCGATGTCGACGACTACGGTATCGGGGAGATCTACAACGAGGGCGTCAAGGCGGAAAAGATAGGCGAAGAATCAATTGGCGGCGAACGAACCAGCAAGTACCGCGTCGAACATGACGACGGCGCGTCGATGTTCGTCTGGATCACGCGCGACGGCATCCCCGTCAAGGCCGAGGGCGCCAGCGCCGAAGGCAAATTCTCGATGCATCTGACCGATCTGGTGCGCGGGCCCCAGGATCCAGCGCTGTTTCGTCTGCCCGATGGAGTAACTGCGACAAAAATGCCGACAGGCATGCCGCCGATGATGCCACGCTAAACGAGAAGCGGAGCGAGTACGGCACTTATCGCAATCGCCAGAAACAACAGCGCACAAAGCGAAAGCTCCAGCACGCCCGCCATGAGATGTCTTGCCATTGCTACACCGCACATCCCGGAATCGGGGTCGCCTGAGATCCCGAGGATGACGCATGCATGATGGGCGCGCATGATCCATTCGGACCATGTCCTGCACTGGGGGTTGGAGCGGGTGAAGGGAATCGAACCCTCGTCGTAAGCTTGGGAAGCTTCTGCTCTACCATTGAGCTACACCCGCATCAGCGCATTAAGTACGGTTTCCGCCGGTTTCGCGCAAGAGACTACCAGCGGTTCTCCACTTCCTCTGCGAAGCCGAGAAGGTCCGTCACCTCGATCCGGCGACCGTCGTCAAGGATGACGAAGCCCGAAAAGCGGCCGAAAACCTGATGCTGAATGGAACGGAGGATTTTCAGGTCGACGGCGGCGCTGCGATCGACGACCGGCTGGAAGTCCATCTCGAAACGCCCATCGCTGCTGGAAAAACGCCAGGGCGCACCATCATAGGTGCCGGACGGCATGTGAAAAGTCACCTCATCGAGCTTGTGGGCGACGCCATCGAGGAAAACCATGTTCTCGGTTGCCGCCGAGGTATCGCCGAACCCGTAGCCGATATTGAAGCCGAACAAATGCCCGGCAACGCGGCCGGAAGCCGAGCCCCAGTACCAAGTATTGTCATAAGTCCAGACGCCACGGCCCCAATCGAGCAATCCGAAGGCAGACGCCGGCGCAAAGACATGTTCGCGCCCGCCCATCTCGACGCGTCCTTCCGCCGGCATGCAGTTGATCTTCTGGTTGTAGTAGAAGGCGCGAGGTGCGCCCGGAAATGGTGTTGCAATGACCATGCGATCCATCGGCGGCTGCTCGAGAAAAATCTCGCCCTCGAGCCCGCACCCGCCGGCGAAGCCCGGACAAGAAACGGAAAGGCGCCTTCCGCCCGGCTCGTGGCGGAACGCGAGTGAAATCCTGGGATGGTCTTGCAGGATGTCGCCCGCATCGGCACTTCCCGGAAGCCCCATACGCCCGCGCGGAAACGGGATTGTCACACTTTCTGTGATCGTGTCCGGCTTGCTGAAGTCGAGCCATGAGGCGGAGAGAAAGCCCATATAGGCATTATCTGCCACGGTGAGTGCGAGGCCGCACGTTTCGTTGAGAACGCAGTAATAGTCCCATTCCTTGATCCGGTACCAGGGCGCGCGGATCGCTTCTCGGCGATAGCGGCGCGCTTCCCCCCGCGCCCAGCCCGCCTCCTGAAGCCGCCCCTGCCCGTCCAGAAGATCGCCCGCGGTCAGTTCACATTGCACCAAATCACCCCTCGTTCATTCTGCAACAGCCTACCCAGCCTCTCGGATTTGTGAATAGGCGAGCGAGCCGGGAATGCTAGGTTTCCGTCATGACAGCACTCGCCGCCAACCGCCCCCGCGAACAATTTTCCGACCCCGACCTGACCGCCGGGGGCGAAGCCCGGGCGCATGTCGTCTTTCATGATCTCAAGACGCTCTGGCTCAACACCGGCACGCTCTGCAACATCGAATGCGCCAATTGTTACATGCATTCGAGCCCGACCGATGACCGCCTTGTCTATCTGACAGCTTCCGACGCAAAGCATGTTCTCGACATGGTTGGGCATGATGCTATCGAGATCGGCTTCACGGGCGGCGAACCGTTCATGAACCCCGACATGTTGAGCATGATGCGCGACGCGCTCGGCCGTGGACATTCCGTGCTTGTCCTCACCAATGCCATGCAGCCGATGCAGCGACCGGGGATAAAGTACGGCCTGCTCGATATCAAGGAACGTTATGGCGAGCGGATGACGCTGCGGGTCAGTCTCGATCATCACAGCGAGGCACTGCACGACGCTGAGCGGGGTGCGGGAAGCTTCCGCAAGTCCATGGAGGGTTTGCGCTGGCTGGCCCGCCAAGGCTTCTCGATTGCCGTTGCCGGCCGCAGCGTGCCGAGCGAGACGGAGCCCCAAGCCCGAGCCGGCTACGCGGCCCTCTTTGCGCGCGAGGATATTCGTCTTGAAACGGATGACCATGCGGCGCTGGTCATCTTCCCCGAGATGGACGAGCGCGCGGACGTCCCCGAGATCACGACCGCCTGCTGGGACATTCTGCATGTCGATCCGGCCGACATGATGTGTGCGACGAGCCGCATGGTGGTAAAGCGCAAGGGCGCGGCGAGGCCGGTCTTTGTCGCCTGCACATTGCTGCCCGACGATCCGCAGTTCGAAATGGGCGAGACGCTCGCGGAAAGCCTGACGCCGGTCAAACTCAATCACCGGCACTGCGCCAAATTCTGCGTGCTGGGCGGCGCAAGCTGCTCGTCCGCCTAGCGAAAACGCAGATTGCCGCGGTTGAGATCGGCGACGGTGCGGGCGCCCATCAGCTTCATATCGCGCTCGATCTCATCGCGCATCAGGCCGAGCGCGCGCTCGACACCAGGCTGGCCTGCCGCCGCCAACGCATAGAGATAGAGCCGGCCGCCCGAGCATGCCCTGGCGCCGAGCGACAAGGCCTTGAGCACGTGGGTGCCGCGCTGAATGCCGCCCTCGCAGATCACATCGATCTTGTCGCCCACCGCATCGACGATCTCGGCCAGCTGGTCGAACGGGCTGCGCGAGCCGTCAAGCTGGCGGCCGCCGTGGTTCGACACCATGATGCCGGTGCAGCCGATATCCACCGCGCGCCTGGCATCGGCGACACTCATCACGCCTTTCAGCGCGAAATGCCCGCCCCATTTGGCGCGGATCGCTTCGGCATCCTTCCAGCTCATCGACTGATCCAGCATGGTGGAGAAATAGCTGCCGATCGAGGTCGCGAGATTGGTGCCTTCCTGTACATGCTCTTGCAGGTGCGGCAGTTCCATTTTCGGATGGGTCAGATAGTTGACCGTCCAGCGCGGCCGCGCGGCGAAGCTGAAGAGGCTCCTTAGGGTAAGCCTGGGCGGCGAGGTGAAGCCGGTGACAAGGTCGCGTTCCCGGTTGCCGCCGGTGATCGTGTCGACGGTCAGCGCCATCACGTCGAATTTCGCGGCCTTGGCGCGCTCGATCATGCTGTCGTTCAGGCCGCGGTCCTTGTGGAAATAAAACTGGAACATTTTCGGCGTTTCGATCATCGCGCCGATTTCTTCCACGCTCACCGTGCCAAGAGAGGAAACGCCGAACATGGTGCCGTATTTCTGTGCCGCGCGCGCTACCGCCCGCTCGCCATCCGGGTGGAACAGCCGCTGCAGCGCGGTCGGTGCGCAATAGACCGGCATGGCGAGTTTCTTGCCGAAAATGGTGGTCGACATGTCCACTGTCTCCACCCCGGCGAGCACGCTGGGGACAAGATCGCAGGTCTCGTAGGCGTCGGTATTGCGCCGGTAGGTCACCTCGTCATCTGCTGCGCCGTCGATGTAATGAAAGATCGGGGACGGCAGGCGGCGACGGGCGAACGCACGGAAATCCTTGAAATTGTGACACCTGGCAAGGCTCATCGAAACTCGCTTTGGCGCTCAGGGCGCCTTGAAATGTCTTGAAAGCTTCAGGTCCTGGCACCGATAGCTCGAACCGAGGAGGAGGAGAAAGGCGACGGCAAGACCGAAGGCGGGATGCATCGAATGAATCTAGCCGGTCCTGCGGCGGTTGACGATAGGGCCGCGAAGGAAAGGTTTGGCCGACACCACTGGCACCCCCTATCCTGTCCTTACAGAATCACTCCATCGGCATTGGGAGACTTCCATGTCCGCTCCGGCGAAGATCGCGACCGCGTTCATCGACTACAGCGACGGCGAGACGACCTTCGAGGGCTATGTCGCGCATCCGGAAGGCACCGGCAGGCGTCCTTGCGTGCTGCTCGCACATGACTGGAGCGGCCTCAATGGCGGCATGCGACAACGTGCGGAGGAAGTAGCACGGCTCGGATATACGGCCTTCGCAATCGATGTCTATGGCAAGGGTGTGCGCGGCGACGAGCAGGGCGACAATTCGGCACTGATGGGACCATTCCTCGCCGACCGCGCGCTTCTACGCAAGCGGCTGCTGGCTGCCCTTGATACGGCGGCGAAGCATCCGGCCACCGATACCGCGAAGGTCGGCGCCATGGGCTATTGTTTCGGCGGCCTCTGCGTTCTCGATCTCGCACGCGCCGCGCCGCCGATCCTCAAGGGCGTCGTCAGCTTTCATGGCATCTTCATGCCACCCAATCTGGGGCCGCAGACGAAGATCACCGCCAAGGTAATGATCCTGCATGGCTGGGAGGATCCAATGGCACCCCCGGATCATGTGGTTGACGTCGCCAGGGAGATGACCGAGGCCGGTGCCGACTGGCAGCTTCATGGCTATGGCCATGCCCTGCACGCCTTCACCGTCGAGGGCGCCTATGCACCGGAACGCGGTATCGCCTATGACGCCAGGGCCGACCGGCGTTCATGGGCGGCCATGCGCGGCTTCTTCGAGGAGGTGTTTGCCTGAGAAATCTCCACAATTAGGTCATTAGACCAAAAACAAGTTGCGCCGCTTTCGGCCCGCCGCTAAGACTCCGTCTATTGGTCATTCGACCAATTATGGCGGACCAGCGGAGTACCCCATGGGCATAGACATTCTCACGGCCGACAAGGCCCTCGCGGCACGGCACGCCGTGCATATTCCGGACCTTGTGGCCGCCACCGGGCCGGCCTCCTACGATTACATTTTCGGACCGAGGGCCGACGTTTACGAGCCGTTCATCGAGATGGCATGGCTTTCCCCGGATAATTTCTTTTCTCACACGCAGTCAACGATTGCACTTGAGGACGGCGATTTTCGCGGCGTGTTGATCGGCCATGACGGCCCGGTGCATTATCGGTTGAAAGATGCATTGTGGCCGCTTCTCGACGGCCTCGTGAAGCAAGGCAAGGTGAAGGCGGCGCATCTCGCGGCGCTCGCCGAACGCGCCGATATCGCGAGCTACATGAACCCGCATGTGCCGGAGGATTGCCACTATGTCATCGTCGTGTCGGTGCCACCCGCCGCGCGCGGACGCGGCGCCGGCAAGGCGCTCCTCGAAAATGCTATCGCCCATGCGCGACGCCAGGGCTTCCGCACGGTGCATCTCGACGTGATGTCGGACAATCCGGCCGTCGGGCTTTATCGGGCAATGGGTTTTCAACCGATGGCCGAAACGATCGCTCCCATACCCTGCCGCCAGCACGGGATCGCCATGGAACTCAGAATGGTGCTGGCGCTCTGATCACTGTGTTCTGAAGTGCTTCGAAAGCTTCAGGCCCTGACGCTGGTAGTGCGAGCCAAGACCGCTACCGTAGAGCCGTGTCGGGCGATCAGTCAGACGTTCAAGCACGAAACGTCCGACGATCTGGCCGTGTTCGAGAATGAAGGGCACTTCGTGAGAACGCACTTCGAGAACAATGCGGCTACCCGCCCCGCCCGCCTCGCGTGCGCCGAAGCCCGGGTCGAAAAAGCCTGCATAATGAACACGGAATTCACCGACCAGCGGATCGTAAGGCACCATTTCGGCCGCATGGGTGGCCGGAATGTGGAGTGCCTCGCGCGAGGCCAGAATGTAGAACTCGTCGGGATCAAGAATGAGGCCCTTGCCGGGACGCACTGAAACCGGATCCCAGAAGTCGAGCACGTCATAGGCATCGACCTTGTCGATATCGATGACTCCTGAATGGCGACGCGCACGATAGCCGACGATTTCATCTTCGCGCGCCGGCGCCAGATCGACCGTCAATGCGATCCCGCCATCGATATCGGCCTCACCGTCAACCAGGCGCAGCTCGTCATGCAGGCGCCTCATTTCAGCGTCGCTGCAGGAATGCGTGCCGCGGCGAAAACGAATCTGCGCCAGACGCGAACCCGGGCGGACCAGGATCGGAAAAGTGCGCGGCGAGATTTCGAGATAGAGATGTCCCTTGTAGCCAGCCGCCACGCGATCGAATTCTGTCGCGAAATCGGCGATCAGCCGCGTGAAGACGTCGAGACGGCCGGTCGAGCTTTTCGGATTGGCGGAAGCCGACGTCCGTTCGGACAGGGCCAGCGCCTCGACCAGCGGCACCAGATAGACGCAACCCGTCTCGAGCACGGCCCCGTCGCGCAAGTCTATCTTGTGCAGCATCAACTCCTCGACGCGCTCCATCACGCCATGACCGGGGCCCGGCAGGAAACTCGCCCGCAACCGGTAAGCGACCGCCCCGAGCCGCAAATCGAGGCTGGCCGGCTGGATCTGGGCAGGATCGATTTCGACCGCGCCCCAGATCTCCTTTTCGCGGATCAGCGCCTCGATGCCGTGGGCCGGCAGGATGCCGGTCGCGTGCATCTGCCCGGCACCGAGGCGGCGCGGCTCGTCGTCGCGATGGGGGAAGAGATCGTCAGCCGTCTTGGTCATGGTTTCCCGCATAATCCGGCGTTGTCCGGGGGGTCCGTTATAGGTCGCCTGCCCGCCGCCGGAAAGCCCCGGCTTGACGCCGGCGCCTGCGCGCCCTTAAATGCGCGCCGATCCCGTGGTGATTTGAGCCGACCGGCTTGCGGCCACGTTAAACAATCCGCTAAAGAGGTCGGGCGGCGCGCCCCGATCCTTACAGGTCGGGGTTTTTTATTGGGGGTAACCCGGATGAGCAAGACGACACGCGATGGCCGCAAGCTGACGACCCGCACCGAAGCCGTGCACGGCGGAACGAGCCGCACCCCTTTCGGCGAGACCAGCGAGGCGATGTTCCTGACCTCGGGCTATGTCTACGAGACGATGGAGGCCGCCGAGCGGCGGTTCAAGAACGAGGAGCCGGGTTTCATCTATAGCCGTTTCTCGAATCCGACCGTGCGCATGTTCGAGGAGCGGATGACCGCGCTGGAAGGGGCCGACGATGCCCGCGCCACGGCCACCGGCATGGCAGCGGTTACGGCTGCGATGCTTTGCTACCTCAGGGCGGGCGATCATGTTCTGTCGTCGCGGGCGCTGTTCGGCTCCTGCCGCTACATCGTGGAGGAATTGCTGCCACGCTTCGGCATAACGTCGACGCTGGTCGACGGCCGCGATATCGAGGCATGGAAGAAGGCCGTGCGTCCCAACACGCGGATGCTGTTTCTCGAAACGCCCTCGAATCCGACACTCGAGATCATCGACATCAAGGCCGTGGCGGCGATTGCCCATCAGGCCGGCGCCAAGCTTGTTGTCGACAATGTCTTTGCGACGCCGGTCTTGCAGCGACCAATGGAACTCGGTGCCGATGTCGTCGTCTATTCGGCAACCAAGCATATCGACGGACAGGGACGCTGCCTCGGCGGCATCGTGCTGGCCGATCAGGCCTTCATCACCGATCATCTCGCCAATTTCCTGCGCCAGACCGGGCCGAGCCTCAGCCCGTTCAACGCCTGGGTGATGCTGAAAAGCCTCGAGACGCTCGATCTGCGGGTCCGCGAGCATGCACGCAGCGCCGACACGGTTGCGCGCTTCCTCGAAGGGCATAAGGGGGTCGCCCGGGTCTTCTATCCTGGCCTTTCCAGCCATCCGCAACACAATCTCGCGATGAGCCAGATGGAGGCGGGCGGCAATATCGTTGCCTTCGAAGTTACGGGCGGAAAGGCCGGCGCCTTTCGCTTTGCCAATGCGCTTGAGGTCATCAAGATTTCGAACAATCTCGGTGATGCCAAGAGCCTGATCACCCATCCGGCGACGACGACGCATCAGCGCCTGACGCCGGAGGCCCGGGCCGAACTGGGCATCGGCGAGGGACTTGTGCGTCTCTCCGTCGGGCTCGAGGATGCAGCGGATCTGGTCGACGATATCGAACGGGCGCTGGGGGCGCCATGACGATCGGCCACACCTGAAAAAACCTCGGAACGGCCACAAAAACGCCGCCGTTAAGAGGAATTTATAAGATGCTCGGTAGTCTGGTAATCCTGTGGAAAGACTTGGGGCAGAAGGCCCCGGGGTTCACAGGCCAGCCGACGCTCTCGCGCAAGGATGCCCGATGTACAGCGCCATGACCCGCTCGATCAATATTCTGGTAGAGCCGACCTATCTCGAGGATCAGTCCGAACCCGAGCAGGACTACTATGTCTGGGCCTATCACGTGAAAATCGAGAACAAGGGCCGCGAGACGGTGCGGCTGCGCGCGCGTTACTGGAAGATCACCGATGCGAGTGGCCATGTGCATGAAGTCCGCGGTCCGGGTGTTGTCGGCGAGCAGCCGCTGTTGAAACCCGGCGAGACTTTCGAATACACCAGCGGCACGCCGCTCGGCGCCCCATCCGGCATCATGTTCGGCAACTACGAAATGGAGACCGAAGCCGGCGAAACCTTCGAGGTCGATATTCCGGCTTTCTCGCTCGATAGCCCGCACGCGCCACGCCTGTTGCACTGACGCAGAACACCGCGTCGACACATCTCGCATCCCGGTTCCGTCCGCGCTAGAGTGGCGCCTCGCCCTTGTCACTCCCCCCTGCCCGCCGGAATCCTCGTCTCATGCCCGCGCCGCAACGCTTCACATCGCGAGAGATGATCGACAAGCTCGTTTCGTTCGATACGACGAGCCATCTGTCCAACCTCGCCCTGATCGAATTCGTCGAAGCCTACCTGGCCAGCCACGGCGTCGCAGCGCAACGTGTCACCAATGAGGATGGCAGCAAGGCAAATCTTTTTGCCACGCTGGGGCCGGCAGACAAGGCGGGCGGCATCGTGTTGTCGGGCCATACCGATGTCGTCCCGGTCGAAGGCCAGAACTGGTCGACCGACCCCTTCCGCTGCGTCGAGCGCGACGGCAAGCTCTTCGGCCGCGGGACCAGCGACATGAAGGGCTTCATCGCCGTGGCGCTGGCCTTCGTGCCGGAGTTCCTGAAAGACGGTCCGCAGATTCCGATCCATCTTGCGCTTTCCTACGACGAGGAAGTCGGCTGCCTTGGCGTCCGTCCGATGATCGATGGCATCATCCGCCACATGCCGCGTCCGCAGGTCGTGATCGTCGGCGAGCCCTCCTTGATGAAAGTCGTCAACGCGCACAAGTCGATCCAGTCGTATTCGACAACGGTCACCGGGCTCGAAAGCCATTCGAGCGCTACCGACAAGGGTGTCAATGCGGTGATGTACGCTGCGGAGCTGATCGGCTTCCTCTCGCAAATGGCCGAGGAGATGCGGCGGCGCGGCGATGCATCGAGCCGCTTCCAGCCCCCCTACACCACCGTCAATGTCGGACCGATCCGCGGCGGCACGGCGCTCAATATCATTCCGAAGACCTGCAGCTTTCTCTGGGAATATCGCGCATTGCCCGATCTCGATCCCGATGAAATCATCGGCCGCTTCAATGCGCATGTGGCGGAAAACGTGCTGCCGCGCATGCGGGCGGTGCATCCCGGTGCAAATGTCGAAACCAGGGTTCGCGCGCAGGCACCGGGCCTTGCGCCCGCGGAGGGCTCACCCGCCGAGACGCTGGTCTTGAAACTCGCCCAATGCAACGCCGCCGAGGCCGTTTCCTATGGTACCGAGGCCGGACTTTTCCAGTTGGCCGACATTCCGACGGTGGTCTGTGGACCGGGCGATATCGCCCAGGCGCACAAACCTGATGAATTCGTGGAACTCGCCCAGATCGCCGAATGCGAACGCTTCATGGGCCGGCTGGCAGACTATGTCTCAGGCCGTCCGATCTAGCGCCGACCTCAACGCAGTACCGGGGCCATCGAACGTCTGATCTCGGCGCTCATCTTTTCATCGAAACGGGTCGCCAGATCCTGCATCAAGGCAGCATAGGCGGCGTCGCGATCGTTGAGGCTCGCGCTTTGAAGGATCGTACGGCTGGCATTGACCTCGGCATCGGCCGTCCAACTGCCATGCGCCCCGCCGGGGCCGGGCCGTTCGACCGTCAACCGCACCTTCAGTCGTGCGGTCAGGCGGGTGTCGGGCTGGTCGCCGAAGAGGCCTGTCAGCCCACCCTTTTTCGGCAACTCTTCCGAGACGACGCTGCCTTCCAGCAGCGCGAGCGTTGCGGTTCCCGCGGCGCCAACGGCCATCAGGCGCGCACGCGACCAATTTCTGACAATGCCGGCCGGCGATTGACGGTGCAGATGCTCGATATTGGGCGACCTTGCGGGGGACTCGTACTGCGCGTCGAAACCGATCGAGGCAATGTCGAGATGCAGCGGCAGGCGCGCAACAAGCGCGATGTCGCCCGGCGGTAGGGCTGGCGGCGTCGCACAGGCAGCGGCCGCAAACAGCAGCGCCAGAACAATCCCGAAACGGGAGGCGGCAATCGATCTCATTCCTTCAATTCCTCGGGTCTGAAGACATAGACCGCACTGCAGAATTCGCAGGTGGCGGTGATGACACCGTCCTGCACCATTTCGTCGATTTCATGGCCGCCGAAAGAGCGCAGCACCGTCTCCATACGGTCCCGTGAGCAATGGCAGGAAAATTCGACCGAAGAGGGCTCGTAGGCGCGCACGCCGTCCTCGTGGAAGAGGCGGTACAGGAGGCGAGCCGGCGCCAGCGCCGGGTCGAGGAGCTCGTGATCCTCAACCGTATCGAGCAGGATGGCGGCCCGATTCCAGTTTTCCTCTTCCTGCGTCCAGGGACCCTGATCCTCGCCTTCACGGAAGCCGGTCAGGCCGCCGTCGCGGGCAATGTGCTGGATCATGATGGCGCCGGCGCGCCAGTTCTTTTCCGGACCCGATGCCGCACGGTGATAGTAAGGACCCGCTGCAAGCCGAATACGCGTTGCGACCTGTTCGGAACTGGCAAAGTATTCATGGGCTGAATGACTCAGACCGCGTGCGTCAAGCGCAACGATGCCCTGGTAGCGATCCATGTCGGCGCCCTGATCGATGGTCAATGCCAGAAAACCGGCACCCAGCAGATCGGCGGGCGTCGCTCGGCCCGCGGCCAGGGCTTCGTTCAGCCGTTCCTCGTCGACCTGCGCATAACCGCGCAACTTGCCCGGCGATTCATAATCCGCAACCAGCATGCCGACCGGGCCGTCGCCTTTTGTCTGCAAAATGAAGCGGCCTTCGAACTTCAGCGCAGAGCCGATCATCGCGGCGAGTGACAGTGCTTCGCCGAGCAGACGCGACACAGGTTCGGCATAGTCATGGGCGGACAAGACGCGGTCGACCAACGGTCCGAGGCGGACGACCCGGCCGCGAATGCCCAACCCCTCGATCTGGAATGGCTGAACGAGATCGTCGGCGCCGGCTATCTCGGCATCGCTCATTGAAAGCACCAGGCCAGAACGCCCTTCTGCGCGTGCAGGCGGTTCTCGGCCTCGTCGAAAACGACCGACGCCGGTCCGTCGATCACGTCGGCGGTCATTTCTTCCTCGCGATGCGCCGGCAGGCAATGCATGAAGATCGCATTCTCGCCCGCCGCCGTCATCAGCCGCGCATCGACGCGGTAAGGCGCCAGCAGACTGTGCCGGCGGGCGGCCGTCTCTTCATCATCGCTCATCGACACCCACGTATCGGTGTTGATGCAATCGACACCGTCGACGGCTTCAAGCGGATCGGCGGTGACCAGAACTCTCGCACCGCGCTTCTTCGCCCAGTCAAGTGCCTGCGGCGCCGGCGCCAGTTCCGGCGGACAGGCGATTCGCAATTCGAAATCGAGCTGACCGGCCGCATGGATCCAAGACGTGGCCATATTGTTGCCGTCGCCGATCCACGCAATACGACGGCCAGTGATCGGGCCCTTGTGTTCCTCGAAGGTCATCACGTCGGCCATCAGCTGACAGGGATGCGAAAGGTTGGTCAGGCCATTGACGACCGGTACGGATGCATGATCGGCCAGCTCCAGCAGTGTTGCGTGGTCGGCCGTGCGGATCATGATCGCGTCGACATAGCGCGACAGCACACGCGCCGTGTCGGCAACGGTTTCGCCACGGCCGAGCTGCATATCGCCGCCATTCAGGATCAACGTCTCGCCGCCGAGCTGGCGCATGGCCACGTCGAAAGAAACGCGCGTGCGGGTCGACGGTTTCTCGAAGATCATCGCCAGCAGCTTGCCCTGGAGCGGCCTGTCGGCATCGGGCTCCGCATGACCCTTGCCCTTGCGGGCCGTCTTGCGGGTCGCGGAATCATCGAGGATGGCCCTCAAATCGGCCGCGGACACTTCGTGGAGGTCGAGAAAATGCCGCTCGCTCATGATCCCGCTCCACTCTTGCCGGCCGGTGCACCCATTGCGGCCTCGATCGCCGTGCAGGCGCGCGACAAGCGTTCCATCGCGTCGTCGAGATGGGCTTCCTCGATGGTCAATGGCGGCAGCAGGCGCACGACATTGTCGCCGGCGCCAACGGTCAGCATGTGTTCCATCCGCAGCGCCTGCACCAGCTCGGTATTCGGCACCCGGCATTTCAGACCCAGCATCAGCCCCTCACCGCGCACGCTTTCGATGATGCGCGGATGCTGGTCGGCGAGCATCGCCAGCTTCTGCTTCAGTTTCAGCCCGAGCGCCCGCACATGCGGCAGGAAGCCCTGATCGAGCGCCAGATCGAGCACGGCGTTGGCGACGGCCATGGCCAGCGGATTGCCGCCGAAGGTCGAGCCATGGGTGCCGGCCGTCATGCCGCGCGCCGCCGCTTCGGTCGCAAGGCAGGCGCCAACCGGGAAACCGCCGCCCAGCGCCTTGGCGATCGCCATGATGTCCGGCGTCACGCCCGCCAGTTCGTGAGCAAACAATTTTCCGGTGCGGCCCATGCCGGTCTGTACCTCGTCGAGCACCAGCAGGATGCCGGTTTCGTCGCAAAGGTCGCGGATGCGCCGCAGATCTTCCGACGGGATGACGCGGATGCCGCCCTCGCCCTGGATCGGCTCGATCAGCACGCCGGCCGTCGCCGGCCCGATCGCCGCCTTCAGGGCCTTCAGATCGCCGAAAGGCACTTGCGGGAAGCCAGGCATCGCAGGGCCGAAGCCTTCGAGATATTTCTGCTGTCCGCCGGCCGCGATGGTCGCCAGCGTCCGCCCGTGGAAGGCGCCTTCCATGGTGATCAGCTCATAGCGTTCCGGCACACCGCCCGCCGCGTGAAACTTGCGCGCCATCTTGATGGCGCATTCGAGCGCCTCGGCACCGGAATTGGTGAAGAAGACGGTGTCGGCGAAAGTCGCCTCGACGAGACGCCTCGCGAGGCGTTCCTGACCCGGAATGCGGTAGATGTTCGAGGTGTGCCAGACCTTCTGCGCCTGCTCGTTGAGGGCGGCGACGAGATGAGGATGGGCATGGCCGAAAGCGTTGACGGCGATGCCGGCGCCGAAATCGAGATAGCGTTCGCCTGTCGCGGTGATCAGCCAGGGGCCTTCGCCGCGCTCGAATTCAAGGTCGGCCCGCGCATAGGTCGGCAATACGGGAGTAATCACGGGAATCTTGTCCTTCTCACAGCTTTTCCGTTCAAACCGCCGGCGCGGAAAGGAGGAGTGGACATCGCGACCAATGCGCGAGGAACGGAACTCCGGGCTTTCCATGCGAGACGGCAGTTTCCTGCACTGCGCCGTTCACAGGGCGCAGCCTCCTCGCTGTCAGCGTCGTCGTTTCCCGTTCAGGATCATCTCGATCACCTTGAGGCCCCTCCGGCGGGCTTGCGCCCAATAGAAAAAGCCGCCTGAAAAGGGCGGCAGTCCGGGAAGCAGCGGAGTATTGCGGAGGGGCCGGAGCCTGTCAATCGGGGTTTTTCGGCGGATTCCGGCCGCTAATGCAACCGGCAATCCGCCTCGACCGGTTCGGCCTCGCCCCCGGGCATTTCGCGATAGAGAAACCCTGTCTCGCCATTGCCATGCCAGACAAGCGCCAGATCCGGATCGAGAGCGCGGTATTTGACGCCAGAGGCCGCAGGCTCGACCTGCATCTGGATTTCCTCGCCGTCGAGAAAGAGCAGAACCAGCACTTCCCCGGTTTCGAGCGTCAGTTCGGCCAGTTGCAGCTCTACGCCGCCGGCGCAGCGATAGGCAAGGAGCGGACTGCTGACATCCATTTCCGCTTCGGCCGTCTCATCGGCCGTTTCCTGCGCTACAGCCATGCCTGCCGACTGCGGCAGTGCGGCGGCAAGCAGGCATGCAAGCAGGCGGGCGGACATGTCGGTTCTCCTCAAGCCTTGAGGCGGTAGCCGGTGCGGAAGAGCATATGACAAAGACACCAGAGCACAAGATTGACGCCGATCACCAGCGCAATGCCGATTTCGAGCGAACCGTCTGCGTGGCCGGTCACGCCATAGCGGAAACCGTCGATCAGGTAGAAGACCGGATTCCAGAGCGTGACGCTGTGTGCAAAATCGGGAAGCTGGGTCACCGAATAGAAGGTTCCCGACAGAAATGTCAGCGGCAGCAGCACGAAATTGGTCACGGCCTGCAAATGGTCGAACTTCTCCGACCAGACGCCGCCCAGAATGCCGAACAGCGATAGCATCAGCGAGGCGCCGGCGGCGAAGAAGAGCAGTGCCCAGACATGAGCCAGACCAAGATCGACAAAGGGCAACATGGCAAGCGCGGTCGCGCCGCCGCAGACCAGGCCGCGCGTCACGCCGGCCAGTGCGATGCCGATATTCAGCTCCATCGGCGAGAGGGGCGGCATCAGAACATCGACGATGTTGCCCTGGATCTTCGAGATCAACAGCGAGGAAGAGGTGTTGGCGAAAGCGTTCTGGATCATGGTCATCATGATCAGGCCGGGCGCCAGGAATTCGACAAACGGCACGCCGTGAATGTCGGGGCGGAACTTGCCGATGGCGAGCGCGAAGATCGCCAGATAGAGCAGCGTCGTGATGACCGGTGCGGCGATGGTCTGGGTCATCACCTTCCAGAAACGGCGCACTTCCTTCAGATAGAGGGTCCACATGCCGAGCCAGTTGACCGCACCGAAGCGGCGGGCGCCCTCGGCGGGCCAGGGAGTGGGGGTCATCGGGCGCTCCTGTGATCGGCAAGCATCGGCGAGACTTAAGGGACGGTGTGGCCGCAGACAAGCCACGAGGATGGTTCTTTTCTGTGGATAAGGCCACTGGCACCGACACGCCCGGTTGCGGCAATTGGGCTTTATATTGTATATTTTTGCTTAACGCCTACGAAATCTAGTGGGGTCGGATTTCAGCGGCAGGCGTCCAATCGGGCCGAGAGGGGGCCCCAAGGGGAAGAGCATCATGTGGACCGACGAACGCGTGGAACTGCTGAAGAAGCTCTGGGCCGACGGCCTGAGTGCCAGCCAGGTCGCCAAGCAGCTTGGCGGCGTCACCCGTAACGCCGTTATCGGCAAGGTGCACCGTCTCGGCCTGTCGGGCCGGGCGACACCGAGCCGCCCGGCGCGCACGCGCAGCACGGGCCCGCGAACGCTCGTCCGAGGCCGTCCCGACCCGCTGACCGGCGAAGCGCGCAATGAAGAGCACGCCGCCCGCGAGACGGCAGAAGCGCGCAGCGAGACGGTCCAGGAAGAACGGATGCTCGAACCGAGTCAGCGCGCCACCGTACTGACGCTGACCGAGCACACCTGCAAATGGCCGATCGGCGATCCCGGCCGGCCGGGCTTTCATTTCTGCGGCCGTGGCGCCGACAATGCCTCGCCCTATTGCACCGAACATGCGCGGATGGCCTATCAGCCCGCGCAGGCACGGCGCAATCGCGAGCGTCAGCGCAGCAAGGACCATCGACTGGTCAGCTGAACCAGGGCCTTTCGGGGCGTCGAGGGGAAAGGAAAACCGGCATCCGCTTTCGCGGTTGCCGGTTTTTCATTGCTGTAAGGACCGAACCCGTCAGGCCTGGAACTGTTCGTCCAGCGAATAGCCGGCCGAGCGAACGGTGCGGATCGGATCCTTCTCGCCCTTGTCGTTGAGCGCCCGGCGCAGCCGGCCGACATGAACGTCAACCGTGCGAGCCTCGACATAGACGTCCGATCCCCAGACCGCATCGAGCAACTGTTCGCGACTGAAGACCCGGCCGGGATGCTGGATCAGGTGATCGAGCAGACGATATTCGGTCGGCCCCAGACGCACTTCGCGTTCGCCGCGGCGCACCCGGTGGGCAGCGCGGTCGACGACGATGTCGCCGAAGGTGATCATGTCTTCCGTCAACGCCGGACGAATGCGGCGCATGACAGCACGGACACGCGCCAGCAGCTCGGTCATCGAAAAAGGCTTGGTCAGATAATCGTCGGCGCCGGTGTCGAGGCCGCGGATACGGTCCCCCTCCTCGCCGCGCGCCGTGATCATGATGATCGGCAGGTTGCGGGTTTCATCCCGCGCCCGCAGGCGACGGCAGATTTCGATGCCCGAAAGGCTGGGCAGCATCCAGTCGAGCAGCACGAGATCAGGCGTCGTCTCCTTGATCATCAGCACCGCTTCCTCGCCGTCGGATGCGGTGATGACCTTGTAGCCTTCCTTGTCGAGATTGTACTGAAGCAGCGTCAGCAGCGCTTCCTCATCCTCGACGATCATCACAGTCGGTTTCATGCGTCTCTCGAACTGATTCCGGTCGTTCCCGACGAAATCCTGAGCCTCTTCGCCGGTATGGGCAAGCATCATGGACATGATTCCTCCAGATTTCCTCAGTTTTCCGCCTCGATGGCAGTCATGCTGGTTGTATCGCCCTTGGGACGTTCGTCCTGCACCCATTCACCTGTCACCAGATAACCGACCGTTTCGGCGATGTTGGTGGCATGATCGCCAATGCGCTCGATGTTCTTGGCAATGAACAGCAGATGCGTCGAGACGCCGATGGTGCGCGGGTCTTCCATCATGTAGGTCAGCAATTCGCGGAAGACCGAATTGTACATGGCGTCGATTTCCTCGTCCTCGCGCCAAACCTCCATGGCTGCGGCCGCCTCGCGATTGGCATAGGCATCGAGCACCTGCTTCAGCTGCCGCTGGGCCAGACGTCCCATCCGGGCGATGCCCTGGATCAGCTTGGCGGCGCCTTCGAAGTCGTTCTGCAGAACAAGGGCGCGCTTGGCGATGTTCTTGGCCAGATCGCCGATACGCTCGAGATCGATCGAGATCTTGATCGCCGCGATAGCCTCGCGCAGATCGGCCGCCATCGGCTGACGCAGCGCAATCATGCGGACCGCATGCGATTCGATTTCGGCCTCCAGCACATCGATCCGCTGATCCTCGCGGATGGTGCGCTCGGCAAGCTGCGCATCGCGCCGCACAACCGCTTCGATGGCCGCCGAAAGCTGCGCTTCGGTGAGGCCGCCCATCTGGGCAATGCTGGTTGCCAGGGTGTCGAGTTCTTCCTGGAACGATTTTACGATGTGCTGGGTCACGTCCGTCACTCCTGTTGGCTCTAGCCGAAGCGGCCCGTGATGTAGTCCTGGGTGCGCTGGTCGGACGGATTGGTGAACATACGTTCGGTCTCGCCTTCCTCGACAAGATTGCCGAGATGAAAGAATGCCGCGCGCTGGGAAACGCGAGCGGCCTGCTGCATCGAATGCGTCACGATGACGATGGTGTAGCGCTCGCGCAGTTCGTCGATCAGTTCCTCGACCTTCGCGGTCGCGATCGGGTCGAGTGCCGAGCAGGGCTCGTCCATCAGGATGATTTCGGGGTTGACCGCGATGGCGCGCGCAATGCAGAGGCGCTGCTGCTGGCCGCCCGACAGGCCGATGCCTGGCTCCTTCAACCGGTCCTTCACTTCATTCCAGAGACCGGCACGGCGCAGGCTCTTTTCAACGATGGCGTCCATCTCGGAACCGGCCTTGGCCTTGCCGTGAATGCGCGGACCGTATGCAATGTTGTCGTAGATCGACTTCGGAAACGGATTGGGTTTCTGGAAAACCATGCCGACACGCGCGCGCAGCAGAACGGGGTCGATCTTCGGGTCGTAGATGTTGACGCCATCGACTTCGATACGCCCCTTGACGCTGCATATGTCGATCGTGTCGTTCATGCGGTTAATGCAGCGCAGGAAGGTCGACTTGCCGCAGCCCGACGGACCGATAAAGGCCATGACCTGCCGCGCCGGAATGTCGATCGTCACATCGATCAGCGCCTGCTTGTCGCCATAGTAGACCGAAACGTCCCTGGCAGCGACCTTCACTTCGTGTCCTGCCGTCCGCGGGGCGGTGTCCGCAAGAACGTCGGCTTTCTCAACCGTCTTCGCCATGGTCATTCCTGATGCTTCAGTGGTTGCCATTGCTGTCATGTCCGTCACCACTTTCTTTCAAACCGCTTGCGCATGTAAATCGCAATTGCATTCATTGTAACGAGAAAGCCGAGCAACACGACAATCGCGGCCGAGGTGCGCGAGGTAAAGCCGCGCTCCGGGCTATCGGCCCAGATGTAGATCTGGGTCGGCAGCGCCGTCGAAGGATTGAACATGCTGTCCGGCGCGGCGGTGATAAAGGCGTTCATGCCGATCAGCAGCAGCGGCGCCGTTTCGCCCAGAGCCTGCGCCAGACCGATAATCGTGCCTGTAAGAATACCCGGCATGGCCAACGGCAGGACGTGATGCCCTACTGTCTGCATTTTCGAGGCGCCGACGCCGATGGCGGCTTCTCGGATCGACGGCGGGACAGCCTTCAACGCTGCGCGGGTCGCAATGATGATGGTGGGCAGTGTCATCAGCGACAGAACCAGACCGCCGACGATCGGCGCCGAACGCGGCATACCGAAGAAATTGAGGAAGACGGCGAGGCCGAGAAGACCGAACACGATCGACGGCACGGCTGCCAGGTTGTTGATGTTGACCTCGATCAGATCGGTCAACCGGTTCTTCGGCGCGAACTCCTCGAGATAGACGGCGGCGGCGATACCAACCGGGAAGCTGATCAGAAAGCAGATCAGCAAGGCGAAGAAGGAGCCAACCAGCGCGCCTTTGAGACCAGCAAGTTCCGGGAAACGGCTGTCGGCATTGAAGATCATGCCGGAATTGAGCGGTGTCGTGAGTCGGTCCTGTTCGACGAGGCGGTCGTACCAGGAAATCTGCTCGTCGCTGACGCGGCGCTGTTCGCGGGGCGTATTGCGATCGATCAGCCCCTTGTGCAACTGGTCGCCTATATCGGCAAGCGGAAAGGTGAAAGGAACGGTCTGTCCGATCAGCGACGGATCGGCAACAACCATGTCGCGCAACCTGTACTGGCCGCCATTGCTGAAGAGCTGGCGCAGCTCGCGCAGCTCGCGCGGCGTGTCGACATCGGGGAATATCTTCGCCATCGCGTCCGTCAGGATCATCTGGTAGCTGGCGCCACGCGGATCGGACGTGTCGATCCGATCGGCGGGCAGATCGACATCGAGAGTCACCATGGTCTGCGTCGCGGCGGGCAGCGCCGTACCGACAATCGTCGTCAACAGGATGCCCAACATGCCAAGTGCGAACAGGATCGCCGCGACACCGTAGGCGCGCAGGCGGCGGTCGGCCGCGTGACGACGCTTCAGGCCGGCGTCCGGTTCATGCCAGGGGCGTGCCTTCGCGCCAGATAAGGTCGTGTCACTCATAGCGTTCCCGATAGCGCTTGACGACCTGGAGCGCGATGACATTGAGCGCCAGGGTCGAGAGGAAAAGAACGAGGCCGAGACCGAATGCGGCAAGCGTCTTGGGGCTGTCGAACTCGGTATCACCGATCAGCAGCGTGACGATCTGCACCGTGACGGTGGTAACGCCCTCGAGCGGATTGGCGGTGAGCGTGGCCGTCAGACCCGCGGCCATGACGACGATCATCGTCTCGCCGATGGCGCGGCTGACGGCGAGCAGTACGCCGCCGACAATGCCAGGCAGCGCGGCGGGCAGCAGCACCTGGCGAACGGTCTCCGCCTTCGTTGCGCCGAGCGCATAGGCCCCGTCGCGCATCGATTGCGGCACCGCCGAAATCGCGTCGTCCGAGAAGGAGGAAATGAACGGGATCAACATGATCCCCATAACGGAGCCGGCGGCCAGCGCGCTGTTGGAAGCGACCGAGAGCCCCATGCTCACACCCAGATCGCGGATAAACGGCGCGACGGTCAGAATTGCAAAGAAGCCGTAGACGATGGTCGGAATGCCGGCAAGGATTTCGAGCAGCGGCTTCACAACGGAACGAACGCTCTCATTGGCGTATTCGACCAGGTAGATCGCCGAGAGGAGGCCAACCGGCAGCGCGACGAACATCGCGATGGCGCTGATAAAGATCGTGCCCCAGAAGACCGGAACCGCGCCGAATGCGCCTTCAGCAGCCACCTGATCGGCGCGCATTGCCGTTTGCGGACTCCACTCCATGCCGAACAGGAACGAGAGAACCGGCACGCGGCTGAAGAAGGCAAGGCTCTCGATCACCAGCGAGAGAATGATGCCGAGCGTCGTCAGGATCGCTATGATGGAACAGACGATCAGCCCCCAGCGAAGAATGCCGTCGACATTGTTGCGGGCGCGGAATTCGGGGCTGATGCGGGCGCGAGCAAACGAAAGGCCCGCCGTCGCGACCACGAGCGCACAAACGAACATGGCGAGCGACGCCGTTTCGCGTAGTGCATTGTAGCGCTCAGCGGCTTCAAGCAGTGCGGCGTCAGGTGTACCGAAAATACGGCCGCCGGCGATGCTCTTGATCTCGCTGATGACGAGCGACATGCGGGCGTCATCGACGCCTTCCGTGATGTAGGCGGGGAGTCCCGATATGACGAGCGCATCGACGACCGCGCTTTCAGCGGCAAGCCAGATCAGCACAAGCATGAAGGCCGGGATTCCGCACCACAGCGCGACGAAATAGCCGTGATAAGCGGGGATCGAATGCAGCGGCGTACCGCCTGCCTTCAACGCCCCCGATTTGATACGTCCCCAGACATAGCCGACAAAGCAAAGTGTCAGAAGAATTCCGGCGAGGATCGAAGCTGACATCTGGCAGTCCTGACAGGGGACGAACGGGTTCGGTCTTCGGGCGATCGCCGGCGCCCCCGAAGGGGCGCCGGGACCGTAGGTTCGTGGATCAGCTCTTCGCGGCCATGTTGACGCCGTCGATGGCGTTCTTCTGCGTCTTCTCGCGGACATCGTCCGAAAGCGGAATCAGACCGCGTTCGGAGAGATAGCCGCCAGGCGCCAATGCATCATCGCTGACATATTCGGCGATGAACTCATTGAGGCCGGGGATCACACCCCGATGCGCGTTCTTGATGTAGAAGAAGATCGGGCGCGACACCTTGTAGGAGCCGTCGGCAATCGTCTCGATGCTCGGACCGACGCCGGCGACCGTTACGGCCTGCAGCTTGTCGGTGTTTTCAAACAGGAACGAGTAACCGAAGATGCCATAGGCATTCGGATCGGATTCGAGGCGCTGGACGATCAGGTTGTCGTTTTCGCCAGCTTCAACGAAGGGCCCGTCGGTGCGCATGCGCTGGCAGGTTTCCTTCTTGGCGTCCTTGTCGAGCGCTTCGATGGCGGCGAACTCTTCGCAGCCCTCTTCCATCACCAGCTCGACCCATGCGTCGCGGGTGCCGGAGGTGGGCGGCGGGCCCATGACCGTGATCTCGACGTTCGGGAGCGAGCTGTCGATGTCCGACCACTTCTTGTAGGGATTGTCGACGATCTTGCCGTTGACTTCGACCTTGGCGGCCAGTGCCTGGAAGAGCTGAGCCTTCGTCAGATCGATCGCCTTGCCCTTGCGGGAGACGGCCATCGCGATGCCGTCATAGCCGATCAGCACTTCGGTGATGTCGGTGACGCCATTGGCCTGGCAGTCGTCATATTCGGATTTCTTCATCGCGCGCGAAGCGCCGGTGATGTCGGCATGCGCCGTGCCGACGCCGCCGCAGAAGATCTTCATGCCGCCGCCAGTGCCGGTCGATTCGACGACCGGCGCCGCGCCGCCTGTCTCGTTGGCGTACTGCTCGGCGGCCGCCTGCGTGAACGGGAACACGGTCGACGAACCAACGATCGAAATCTGGTCGCGGGCGTGCGCGACGCCGGCGACCGAGAGAGCGGCGACGGCAACCGTCGCGGCCATCGTCAGGGATTTGAGTTTCACGGTAATTCTCCAGTCTTGTGAATGCCGGGCGCCAAGCAGCCACATTGGCCCCCCTGGCGCGCCCAAGCCGTTCCGGTTTTCGAAGTGGCTTAACCTTCAGGCCGGCGGACGCTAGCGGGGTGTCACGAAAGCTTTACGACAGTTACGTGACAGTTTTGTGACAGTGCCGGGCGGCGCGGTTCCTGTCAGCCGGTGACCGGGAAAAGTACTGTAAAAACAGAGCCTTGGCCGATTTCGCTTTCGATCTGAAGCGTGCCCTGATGGCGATTGACGATGTGCTTGACGATCGCCAGCCCCAGGCCCGTGCCGCCCCTGGCGCGCGAGGCCGCCGCGTCGACACGGTAGAAACGCTCGGTCAGGCGCGGCAGGTGCTCCCTTGCGATGCCCGGGCCGAAGTCGCGGACCGAAAGCCGCACCATCGGGCGGCCGGCCTTCTTGTCCGTCGCCAAGGAGATCTCGACGCGCTTGCCGGCGCGGCCATAGCGCAGCGCGTTGTCGGCGAGATTCTGTACGACCTGGGCCAGCTCCTCCCGGTCGCCGCGTATCCGCGGCAGCCCGGCCGGCGCGGTGACGGCCACTTCGACACCATATTGCTGCGCCGTCGGGGTCAGGCCGTCGGCGACGTCGCTGACCACGCCCAGCAGATCGACCTCGTCGGCCGGCCGCATGTGCTCGCGCAGCTCGATGCGCGACAGCGACAGCAGGTCCTCGATCAGCCGGCGCATGCGCGCGGCCTGGTCGGCCATGATCTCGAGGAATTTTTCGCGCGCCTCCGGATCGTCCTTCGCGTGGCCGCGCAAGGTGTCGATGAAGCCCGAAAGCGAGGCGAGCGGCGTTTTCAACTCGTGGCTGGCGAAGGCGACGAAGTCGGCCCGCATCGCCTCGACGCGCTTGGCCTCGGTCAGATCGCGCAGCAACACCAGGCAAAGCCGGGACGCACCGGCGTCATCGGTCTCGATCGGCACGACGAAGGCGCTGAAATGACGTTCGACCGGAACCGGCATTTCGTATTCGATCGTGCGGGCCGTGCCGTCCCGCATCACGCTTTCGATCGCCGCGATCAGCGGCGCGACGCGCAGCACGCTCGCCACATGCCGGCCGCGGGCGGCCTTGCCGATCAGCGGCTCGGCGGCGCTGTTGCCGAACATCACGCGGCCGTTCCGATCGAGCACGAAGAGCGCATCGGGAAGACGATTCAGAATGGCCAGCGCCGGTCCCGACTCGAAGGCGGAGGGCGCCGTCTCATCGGTGCGGGACTGAATCCGGATCGGCGCCGTTTCGCCCATCGCAATGGCGCGGGCAACCGCGACGCCAGCCAGCAGAAGGAAGGAGACGAAAGCGGCGGTCGGGTGAAGCGCCCCGGTCAGCGCCAGTATCAGGAAGAGGACGGCCGCCATGACGACAAAGGTCCGGGTGCCGGTCCAGCGCGCCCAGAAGTCGCGCAGCCACACCCTGCCCTGCCGCAGTCTCGATCCGCCTTCCGCCGCCGCCATTCGATTCTCGTTACGCTCCGAAGTCCCAGCTCATGCCTTCGTGGTAGCACTTGAGTACACTTTTCGCGATGACAATGCGATGGACCTCGTCGGGTCCGTCGGCGAGGCGCAGCGTGCGGGCGCCCTGATACATGCCGGCCAGCGGCGTGTCGCCCGAGACGCCGAGGGCGCCATGTACCTGGATTGCGCGGTCGACGACGCGCTCGAAGGCGGCGGGCACGAAGATCTTGATCGCCGAGATGTCGACGCGGGCGCCCGATCCCTCCTCCATGCGATGGGCACAGTGAATGGTCATCAGGCGGGCGGCCTGGATGTCCATGTAGCTGTCGGCGATGAAGCCCTGGATGAACTGCTTGGTCTCGAGCTTGCCGCCATGGACCTCACGGCTGATGGCGCGCTTGCACATCAGGTCGAAGGCGCGCCACATCTGGCCGATCGAATTCATGCAGTGGAAGACACGGCCTTCGCCGAGACGGTCCTGCGCCGCCTGATGGCCGGTGCCGGTGCGGCCGAGCTGGTTTTCGAGCGGCACGCGGACATTCTCGTATTTGATCTCGCAATGATCGCCGCCGGTGTGACCCCAGACGGGAACCGACCGGATGATGTTCACGCCGGGCGTCTTCATCGGCACGATGATCTGGGTCATCTTGTCCTTGACGCCGCCCTTGCCGTCCTTCTCTTCGGTGCGGCACATCACGATGGCGATGTCGGCGCGGCGACCATTGGAGGTGAACCATTTGTGGCCGTTGATGACCCAGTGGTCGCCGTCCTTCACCGCACGGGTCTGGATCGCGTAAGGGTCGGAGCCGGGCTGGTCGGGCTCGGTCATCGAGAAGCAGCTTTCGATGTCGCCGGCGACCAGCGGCTCAAGCCATTTCTTCTTCTGTTCGGGCGTGCCGTATTTCAGCAGGATCTTCTGGTTGCCCGAGTTCGGCGCGACGACGCCGAAGAGACGCGCGGAGAAAGGCGACCAGGCCATGATCTCGTTCATATAGGCGTGCTTCAGAAAGCCGATGCCCATGCCGCCATAATCCTCCGGCAGATGCGGCGCCCAGAGACCCTCGTCCTTGACCTTCGCCTTGATCCTCGTGCGGACGGCTTCGGCTTCGGCGCCGCCCTTGTAGAGAACCGGTTCGGCCGGGATGATGTCGCCGGTGACGATCCGGGCGGTGCGCAGCCGGATCTCGTTGATGCCGTCGTCGAGACCCGGGATGGGTTGTACCTGCATGATCGTTCCCCCTCTGTGCCGATGGCGTTTGCGCCAGCATAGAGGCGACGGCGGGGGGCGGTCCAATGCGACGCGGAAAGCCGCGCGAAGCTCGTGACATTTCCATGAATTGCCATAGTTTAGAGCCCATGACGGCATTCAGACGAGGCGGAGCGAGATGACGGAGATCAGCGGCAAACTGGCGGTGGTGACGGGCGCGGCGAGCGGCATCGGACGCGGGACGGCAATTGCGCTCGCAAAGCGCGGGGCGCGGCTGGCGCTGACCGATCTCGACCGGGCGGGGCTTGCCGAAACGGCGGCGCGGGTCGAGGCGCTGGGCGGCAAGGTCACGACCTATCTGGTCGATGTCGCCGACCGCGACGCGGTCTATGCCTTCGCGCAGGAGATCGAGGCCGCGCATGGCGGCGCCGACATCGTCATCAACAATGCCGGCGTCGCGCAGATCGCGCGGGTCGACGAACTTGCCTATGACGATTTCGAATGGGTGATGAATATCGACTTCTGGGGCATGGTCTATGGCAGCAAGGCCTTCCTGCCGCAGCTGCAGGCGAAGGGCGAGGGCCACATCGTCAATGTGTCGAGCATCTTCGGATTGATCGCGGTGCCGACACAGGCGGCCTATAATTCGGCCAAGTTCGCCATTCGCGGTTTCACCGAAGCGCTGCGGCACGAGATGAAGGGAACGGAGATCCAGGTCTCCTGCGTGCATCCGGGCGGCATCAAGACCAACATCGTCCGCAATGCCCGTTTCCTGCAGAGCACGCAGGCCACGCTGCGTGAGGACGCGGCGTCGGGCTTCGACAAGATCGCGCGGACGACGCCGGAACGCGCCGGCGAGGTGATCGTCAACGGGATCGCCAGGAACAAGCCGCGCATCCTAATCGGCGCCGACGCGAAATTCGTCGACTGGCTGCAGCGGCTGATGCCGGCTTCCTATGGCAAGATCATGTTCCGGCGCGAGAGCAGCGTGCTGACCGGACAGCCGGAGACCAAACAGCAAGGCGCGTGATCGCCGCGCATCTGCGGCGATCGTCGAAGCGGGGGGAGGCATCGGTGAGCGAGACGGCAAGCAGCGACGGCGCGGCGCGCATGACGGTGCGGCGCATGGGCTTTGCCTATCCGGCCGCGATGGGCGGACACTGGAACAAACGCCGACCCGAATTCTCGCAGATCGTCAATGCGGCGTCGCTGGCGATGCCCTATCTCGAGCCCTATCTGATCAAGACGATGCGCGAGGCGCGGCCGCAGATCCGCGACGCGGCGCTGCTGGCGGCGCTTGACGATTATGTGGCGCAGGAGGCGATGCATTTTCGCCAGCACCGGAAATTCAACGATGAATTGAAAGCGCGCGGCTATAGCTCGATCGAAAAGATTGAAGCGGGGCTTGCATCGGATTACCGCAAGCTCGGCGAGACGCGCTCGCTGGCGTTCAATCTGGCCTATGCGGAGGGCTTCGAATCGATGGCGCTGGCGATCGGACGGATGCTGATCGCCGACCGGCGCTTCCTGTTCGGCGGCAGCGAGAGCGGCGTCGCCTCGCTGATCCTGTGGCATTTCGTCGAGGAGATCGAACACAAGAATGTCGCCTATGACGTGTTCGAGCATCTGGCCGGAAACTATTTCCGCCGCGTCCACGGGCTGCTTTATGCAACGGCGCATATCATGTGGCGCACGCGCGGCGGCTATCAGGCGCTGCTGAAGGAGGACGGGCTGTGGCGCGATCCGCGTTCGCGCCTTGCGCTGGGATTGCTCCTGCTACGGATCTTCGCGCAACTGACGCCGAAGATGCTGCGCATCCTGATGCCCTTCTACAATCCGCGCCAGGTGAAGGATCCCGCCTGGGCGCTTTCATGGGCGCGTCTCTTCAGAGCCGACAATGACGGCGCCGGACGGCTCGACACGACGCGCCTCGACGCCGCGGAGCCGATTGCCCTTTCCACCGGAGGAACAAGATGAGCGAACAAACTTCGGCATCCGCCGGCGCCAGCAACATGGCGGCGCGGATGCGCGCGCTGCTGTTCTTCAACGGCGTCGGTCTGTTCGTGCTGGCGATCATCATCGGCTGGATATGGTTCTTTGCGCTGCTCGGCCGCGTCGTGTTGTGGCCGCTGCCGATCGACATTCCGGTTTCGATTCCCGATGACGGCCGCGCCTGGCGCATGGCGCATATGGAAGGGATCACGCAAGGGCTGATGCTGATGGCGCTCGGTCTCGGCGGACAGTTCATGCGGCTGACGCGCAAACAGTTCATCTGGTTCTTCTGGTCGGCACTGGTGACGGCATGGCTGTTCACGATCCCGCCGATCTTCAACGCGCTGTTCGGCACGCGGGGTCTCGCCTTTGGCGGCGGACCGTTCAAGGGCGGGCTGGCGAACGATGTGATCTATCTGTTCGGCTGGCCGCCGGTGGTGGCGGTGCATATCATGCTGGCGCTGGCGGTGCTGGGCGTGTGGCGGCATCTCAGAGCCGAGAAATAATCGTCCGGGTGCGGAATAGCGGGCAAGTTATCCCCGATTGTGACAGCGTTATTTTCCCGTTATGCTCCCCTCTGTCACGGAACTGTCACGAAACTGTCACAAACGGACTTATCCCCCGGGGACAAGCCGCACTTGCCCCCGGGGCCGGCGCGGCGTGGCAGAATCGGGGATTTTTTGTTTTGCGCGGGCGGGCGCGACGGTGGTGGGTTTTTCTATTCGTATACGGATTTTTTCACGCGACGCCGGAAGGAAGGGTTTTCACGCGGAGACGCGGAGTCGCGGAGAAGAGAAGAATTGTTCACGCGAAGACGCGAAGAAAAGAGAAGAATGACTCACGCAGAGACGCAGAGGTGCCCTCATGCGGGGCGCGGCACCGGAACCTCGCCGGCGCCGGTTGGTTTGCTGCCGGGCTACGCCCGGCAAGGGCGATCGGGAGAGGTTGCGGATATACGGTTTTGTCATTGACGGGCGGGCGCGGTAATCTGCGGCATCTCACAAAATGGATGGAATGAATGACGGATCGTTCGGAGACCTCGCAACTGATCGGGCCCGCGTCGCGGGTCTATTTCTCGCAGCGCCTCAGGCTGCATTATGTCGACTGGGGCAACGAGGCGGCGCCGCCGCTGTTGATGATCCATGGCGGGCGCGACCATTGCCGCAACTGGGACTGGACCGCCGAACGCTTGCGCGATCGCTTTCACATTATCGCGCCCGACTTGCGCGGCCATGGCGACAGCCAGTGGATGGTCGGCAGCGGCTACGAGATGAACGATTATGTCTATGACATCGCGCAGCTGATCCACCAGAAGGGTCTGGCGCCGCTGACCATCATCGCGCATTCGATGGGCGGCGCGATCGCGCTGCGTTATGCGGGGCTCTATCCCGAGACGGTGAAAAAGCTGATCGTGATCGAGGGGCTGGGGCCCTCGCCCAAGATGCTCGGCGAGCGCAAGGCGATTTCGGCCGACCAGCGCATCCGCAACTGGATCGACGAGGTGCGCAAGCTGTCGTCGCGGCAGCCGCGGCGCTATGAAAGCATCGAGGAAGCCTGGAAGCGGATGCAGGGCGAGAACCCGCATCTCTCGCCCGAGCAGGCGCGGCACCTGACGGTGCATGGCGTCAACCAGAACGAGGACGGCACCTACAGCTGGAAGTTCGACAATTATGTGCGCGCGTTTTCGCCCACGGGCTTCGACGAGGAGACCTCGAAACTGCTCTGGGAACGGATCACCTGTCCGACGCTGCTGATCCGCGGCACCGAAAGCTGGGCCAGCGACCCGGTGGCCGACGGGCGGGCGCAGCATTTCAGGAATGCGAAAGTGGTGGCGGTCGAGGGCGCCGGGCACTGGGTGCAGCATGACAAGCTCGACGAATTCCTGAAGCTGACGGAAGATTTCCTGGCGGCGTGAGGAAGGAAGATTTTTTCACGCGGAGACGCGGAGGCGCGGAGAAGAGAAGGGGTTTCACGCGAAGGCGCGAAGAAACGGGAAAAAGGAATGGATTGCGCCTTCGGCGCGAACAGGCGCTTACGTTTGCGGCACATCCTCAACCACATTCGTCATTGCCGGGTTTGACCCACTGCTGTCCGGCCTAATTTCCAAATCCAAATTCAACCGTCATGACCCGGCTTGTCCGGGTCATCCACGTCTTGGCGACACCCAAAACCGAAGAGAAGAAAGACGTGGATGGCCCGCCCTCCTTTGTAATCAAGGTGGGCGGGCCATGACGGGTTTGGTTGGGTAAGAGAAGAAGGAAGAAGGATTCACGCAGAGACGCAGAGGCGCAGAGGTGCTGCGGCGGGCCGAAGGTTTCTGCCCCGCACCGCTTCTGTTGTGTATCCCACCCGCCCCTGGGGGGCGGGTCGAAAAATTCGAGCGCAGCGAGGATTTTTCGGGGCGGGGGCGCTGAGGCGGCGGCCGATGCTTGCGCAGGTTTGGCACGCGAAGACGCAGAGGGGAATCCATGCGCGGCCGGCGCCCGTTTCCTGTCGCCTGATTTCCTTTGCCGGGCTTCGCCCGGGCCGCTGCCCTTGCCCCGCTTGAGGGCACCTCTGCGCCTCTGCGTGAATCCCTTCTTTCTTCTTCGCGCCTTCCCCCTTCGCTCCTTGCGGAGCTACGGCGGACAGGCCGCGTCTCCGCGTGCCAATTTCTTCCTTCGCCGCTTGCGGCGACGTGGATTGGGCCCCCTGAGTTCACAAACGAAGTGCAACACCAGCTTGGGCTTAAGGTGTTG